>CAZHYX010000447.1:0-2099 GCA_964536675.1 uncultured Flavobacteriaceae bacterium | reverse complement strand
TTCTTTTAAGGTAAGTTCATCAAAGCCGGGAATTTGATAACGCAATATTTTCAAGTCTGCAAATTGTTCTACTACATGATTAAATTCTTCTTTTTCAACCGTTTCTATAGATTCTTTTTTATCGTTACATGACCATAATATACTGATAATAAGTAAATTACTTAAAAAATATTTGATTTTCATTTTATATAATGTTTTGTTTAATTGATGTCAAAACGACATGAATTTTTACATTGTAAATATACATAAACTAAATGTAAAAATTTATATGGAGTTTATCTTTGACCTTAAATATAAATTATTTTTTTACAGAGGAAATTTAACTAAATTTTGTTCATAAATTATTATATTTGGGATGTTTATAAACTAAACTCCCTTATAATGAAAACTTTAAAATATATATTTTTCTTATTACTTCTAGTAATAGTGGCTGGTGCAATTTATATAGCCACCTTAGAAAGTTCTTATGATGTTTCTAGAACTAAAACCATAAAGGCACCTATTCAAGTGGTTTATAATAAAGTAAATGATTTTAAAACTTGGTCTTCTTGGTCTCCTTGGTTAGGAAAAGACCCAACTACTGAATTGATTTATGGTGAAAACACTTCTGGTAAAGGAGCAACACATTCTTGGAAAAGTAATCATAAAGATGTTGGTGAAGGTAATATGGAAACGGTTGAGGTTATTGCAAATGAATCAATAACTCAGAAAATAACATTTATAAAACCTTGGGAATCACAGTCTGATATTTATTGGACTTTTAAAACGGTTGATGAAGGAACTGAAGTTACTTGGGGTATGAAAGGCGAACTAGATTTTATGTCTAGAGCATTCATGGCTTTTGCAGGAGGAATGGAAAAACAAGTTGGACCAGACTATGAAAGAGGTTTAATTAAGTTAGATAGTGTGATACAAGCAGACATGAAAAAATATAGTGTAACAGTTAATGGAGTTACCACTCATGGAGGAGGCTTTTATCTCTATAATACGACGTCTTGTAAAATTGATGAAATAGGAATTAAAATGCAAGAAATGATGCCAAAAGTGGGTATGTATGCTCAAAAAAACAAAATAAAAATGGCTGGTCCTCCTTTTACCTTATATCATAAATTTGATCCAGAAAATAATGCGGTTATATTTTCATGCGCTGTACCGGTATTAGAAAGAGTGATTACAGAATCAGGAAGTGGTATTCAAACAGGAATGTTAAAACCTTTTAAAGCATTAAAAACGACCTTAAAAGGGGATTATACCAATTCAAAAGAAGCTTGGGAAACTGCTTATAAATATTTAGCAGATAATGAACTAGAACAAGTTGATGGAAGTGTAGCTCTTGAAGTTTATTTAACGGATTCGATGAGTACGCCAAACCCAGCCGATTGGATTACGGAGATTTATATACCGGTTAAATAAAATGTTGATTTGAAAGAAGCTGTCATTCCTGCGTAGGCAGGAATCCATTTGTATAGCTAACTAAATATAATAATCCCAAAGTTTTGGGATTATTTTCGTAGGAATAACAAGTTACACTTCATTATACCTAAAACAATCTGTCATATGGTCATTTACCATTCCCGTTGCTTGCATATGAGCATACATAACAGTTGAGCCAACGAATTTGAATCCGCGTTTTTTTAAATCTTTAGAGAGTTTGTCAGATAGTTCAGTTGTAGCTGGTGCTTCTGATAATTTTTTAAATTTATTTTTTATGGGTTTGCCGTTGGTAAAGCTCCAAATATACTTTGAAAAAGAACCAAATTCTTTTTGGATTTCCATAAACGCTATAGCATTACTAATAGTTGCTCTTATTTTTAGTTTATTTCGGATAATGCCTGCATCTTGTAATAATTCATCATATTTAGTTTCACCATATTTAGCTATCTTTTTATAGTCAAAGTTGTCAAAAGCCTTTCTGAAATTCTCACGTTTACGCAAAACGGTAATCCAACTTAATCCTGCCTGAAAAGTTTCGAGGATTAAAAATTCAAATAATTCATCATCATCATAAACAGGTATGCCCCATTCAGTATCGTGATATTCAACATATAAAGGGTCATTACCACACCAAGAGCATCTAGTTTTTGTCATTTTGTTAAAAT
>CAZHYX010000446.1:0-2103 GCA_964536675.1 uncultured Flavobacteriaceae bacterium | reverse complement strand
TAAAAAATTACGATGTAGATAAAATAAAAACACTCTCAAAACAATACTTTATTCAACAAACACAAGCTAAAGAAAAAGCCATTAGGTTAGCAAAAATAAATGATTGGAAAGTAAGGTATGAAGAAAATGGTACTACTTACGAACTTATGAGAGTTTCTATAGATGGTATACCCCAATACTATAAAACACATAATACAAATGCAGCAAGATCAACTAGAGCTAATCATTTACATTTTGGTGGCTCTCTTGGTTTAGATATTGAAGGTCAAAATATGATGGCATATGTTTGGGATAGTGGTATTGCAAGAACATCACATCAAGAATATGATGGTATTGGTGGTAATAATAGATTCTTGGGCGGTATTGATAATGCAGGTATATCAGCTCACTCAGCTCATGTAATGGGTACAATTATTTCATCGGGTTTTAACCCAAGTGCAAAAGGTATGGCACCACAAGCAAATGGTACGGGTTATGATTGGTCAAATGATTTGTCAGAGGTATTAGATGAAACGTTAAATGGTATGCTACTTTCTAATCATTCTTATGGTGATCAAGAAGAGTTTATTGCAGATTGGAGATTTGGTGCATATTCTAGTGAGGCAAGAAATTGGGACAATATAATGTTTAATGCACCATATTATTTAATGGTTATGGCTGCTGGTAACGCTGGTAACGATAATTCTTCAAATGAATTACCATTAAATGGAAATGCTGCATTTGATAAGCTAAGCGGTCATACTGTAAGTAAAAACGGATTGGCTATTGCAAATGCTTTAGATGCTAATATTGCAGCTGATGGAACACTAAATAATGTAGTAATAAATGGTGGCAGTAGCGAAGGTCCAACAGATGATTTAAGAATTAAACCAGATATTACAGGTAATGGTACATTTTTATTTTCAACAACAAGCAATAGTAATAGTTCTTATGATAGTTTTACAGGTACATCAATGTCAGCACCAAATGTAACAGGTTCTTTATTATTATTACAGCAACTTTATAATAATGAAAATGGAAATTTTATGAAAGCAGCATCTTTAAAAGGTTTAGCTTTACATACAGCCGATGATGCTGGTACTAATGGTCCTGATGCAAGATTTGGTTGGGGTTTATTAAATACAAAAATGGCCGCTGAAGTTATTTTAAATAATGGTTTAGAATCAATTATTATCGAAAAAACATTAAATGAAGGTGAGTCTTTTTCAATAAATGTAATATCAGATAATATAAACGAATTAAAAGCATCAATTTCATGGACAGATCCTGTAGGTATTGCAAATAATGGTATACCTAATGACCCAACACCTGTTTTAGTAAATGATTTAGATATAAGAGTTTCAAATGGGACAACATTTGAACCTTGGAAATTAGCTTTAATTAACTTAAGTATAAAAGGTGATAATATTGTTGATCCTTTCGAAAGAGTAGATGTTGATAATCCTAATGGTATTTATACAATTACAATATCACATAAAGGAAATTTAACAAACACTAAACAAGATTATACATTAATTATAACAGGTGTAGCATCTCCATTTACATTCAACGCAAATAATTCATTAATAGAACAATGTGCAGATACTGATGCAATATATAATTTGAATTTTGAAACTTTAAATGGCCCTACAAATAACACAACATTTTCTGCTCAAAATATTCCAACTGGAGCAACTGTAACATTTAGTCCAAACTCAATTAGTTCTGACGGAAATGTGGATATGACAATTGGTAATTTATTAAATGTCACTCCAGGCGAATATTTAATCGATATTATTGCTCAAAATTCTATTGATATTGAAACAAAACAAGTTACATTGATAGTTTATAACCCAACAATAGCTTCTCCTGTACTGTTATCACCATCAAATAATTCAAATAATTCGGCTTACTCTTTAGACCTTTCTTGGAACGAAAATTTTAATGCTCAATCTTATGAAGTTCAAATTGCTGAGGATTCATCATTTAATACTATTATTGAAACTGGAAATTCTATTTCAACAAGTTATAGTGTTTTTAATTTAGAAAATGATACTACTTATTATTGGAGAGTAAAACCTATAAACATTTGTTCAAATAGTCCTTTTTCACCAGTTTTTCAGT
>CAZHYX010000445.1:0-2112 GCA_964536675.1 uncultured Flavobacteriaceae bacterium | reverse complement strand
TCTTATTTTCGGTTAAAAACAAAAAGTCAAGATAACCTCAATGTAATTTATAAGTGTAGCAACCTAGTTGATAAGTGTTTGAGAAGTTTGTTGATTTAATACATCCTCATAGTCTATTGAAATGTTATTTCCTGCTCTATTTATAGATGTAATACTAACGGTTCCTCCAAACTTCCTATTCATAATAATATCAATATTAGGGTCGCCAATACCAGCATTATGATGAAATTCTAAAATCTTTTCTTGTGAAAATTCATTCTCTTTTTGCCAATCAGCAAACCAGTCACGTCTTAATTGTTTTACACTTTCATCATACAAGGTTGAGGATGACCAAATATGTGGTTTTTGTGCTAATTTTTTGATGTGCTTTTCTACACCATCCCAGACAAATTCAATAAGCTCAAGAGTATTGTTCCAATCAACAATCGTTAAAGTAAACTGCTCTACACCTATTAAATCAACAGCAATTAATCCTTTATGGATATCATCAGTTTTCAATAATTCTTTTACAATGACTCCTCTACTTTTTTTATAAGATTCTCTTGAAGTATGATATTCAAATCCGCCATTTAATAAACAGATTAATCTGTTTTTTGAACTAGTGCCTATCCATGTTCCACCGGCTTTTCCATCTTTAGGATAATGTAATTCAACACCATCTTCTATATATATTTTAGGATGCAAAGCTTTTTTCCGTGCAAAAGGAACATCTCTACTTGAGGTTAGTATAAAATCTGATTTCCCTAAAGGTATGTAGGTTACTGTACACATTTTTTTTAAATTCTAACCCTTCCAGCGTTTTATCCCGAGGCTTCGGGACTGGAAGGGTTGGTTCACTCAATTATTAATTCTTCAATATTATCTATGTTATGTTTGCTTGAATGATAGTGTTCAAAATTATCAACACCC
This sequence comes from uncultured Flavobacteriaceae bacterium, assembly GCA_964536675.1. Taxonomy (GTDB): domain Bacteria; phylum Bacteroidota; class Bacteroidia; order Flavobacteriales; family Flavobacteriaceae; genus Aureibaculum. The sequence goes on along the minus strand of CAZHYX010000445.1, from coordinate 1,203 downwards.
TCAAACATATTTATCACTCTTTCTCTCTTCAATTTGGTTGGTTTATTGGATAAAATACTTAGGTACGAAGACCAAGGATAATCAAAAATTTTATCTACAAACCCATGACTAACAGGATTGTTATGTATATAAAATATCATATTCTGAAAATACTTTTCGTTAGCAATACGTTTTCTTTTAAAGTTCTTTTCAAACAAACTTCCTGTTCTATTATGTCTTTTGTTAATAGCTTGAGTATAAGCGTTAAATAAATTTGAAAACTGCTTTGAAGCATTGATTATTTTAGGTTTTTCTACAGTTGAATAAGACAATGAATCTGAATTAATTTCATCTTGATTTTTAATATAAACTAATAGATGAAAATGATTTTTTAACAAACACCAAGCAAAAGTTTCGGCAACAGGTTCAATATACTTTTCATACAATCTAAGAAAGTGAAGATAGTTTTCCTTTTCATAAAATAAATCATCCCCATTATTACCACGATTATAAATATGGTAGTAATTCCCTTCAATTAATGGTTCTCTATTCATTTCTTGTTTTATTCTTAACCCTTCCAGAGTTTAAAACTCTGGAAGGGTTGTTTTACTATAAAAAATCATAACTTTGTACTTCAAAAATAAACTTATTTACTCAAAATATTACAATAATGGCAACAGGATTTTATAATGTACCAAAACCAGTTAACGAACCTGTAAAATCGTATGCACCAAATAGCCCAGAACGTAAGGAAGTATTGGCTACTTATAAAAAAATGTACAACGAAAATATTGACATTCCTTTTTATATTGGAGGCAAAGAAATTAGAACAGGTAATACGGTTTCAATACATCCACCTCATGACCACAAACATACTATTGGCAAGTATCATAAAGCTGAAAAGAAACATGTAGAGCAAGCAATTAAAAATGGGTTGGAAGCACGTGAAGCTTGGTCAAAAATTTCATGGGAACACCGTGCAGCTATCTTTTTAAAAGCTGCTGACTTGTTAGCCGGACCGTATCGAGCAAAAATGAATGCTGCAACCATGATTGCACAATCTAAAAATGTAATGCAAGCTGAAATTGATGCTGCTTGCGAAATGATAGATTTCTTTAGATTTAATGTTGAATTTATGACTGAAATTTATCAAAATCAACCCATATCTTCACCTGGAATTTGGAACAGAATGGAGTACAGACCTTTAGAGGGATTTACCTATGC
>CAZHYX010000444.1:0-2116 GCA_964536675.1 uncultured Flavobacteriaceae bacterium | reverse complement strand
AATTTGTGAAATTAGTGTCTATTTTAACAACCCTGCCCGTTTCAACAACGCATCACTATTAGGTTCTTTTCCACGAAAGCGTTTAAATAATGTCATCGGTTTTTCTGTACCGCCTTTTGAAAGCACATTTTCAGCAAACTTTTTAGCAGTTTCTGTATTGAAAATTCCATTCTCTTTAAAAGCTTCAAAAGCATCAGCATCTAATACTTCTGCCCATTTATAGCTATAATATCCCGAAGAATAACCACCCTGAAAAATATGAGAAAATGCTGTGCTCATACAGTTTTCAGCTACGTCAGGATACAACTGAGTATCCGCAAAAGCCTCATTTTCAAAATCTTTGACAGACTTTAAAGTCTCTGGCGACTCGCCAGCATGCCAAGACATGTCTAATAAACCAAAACTTAACTGACGTAAAGTTTGCATGCCTTCTAAAAAGTTAGACGAATCCTTTATTTTTTGAACCATTTCCATGGGGATGGGCTCATCAGTTTCATAATGTTTGGCAAATAGATCCAACGCCTCTTTTTCGTAACACCAGTTTTCTAGTAACTGACTTGGTAATTCCACAAAATCCCAATAGACATTTGTTCCCGAAAGGCTAGGGTAGGTAGTATCAGCTAACATTCCGTGAAGTGCATGCCCAAATTCATGAAATAAGGTTGTTACTTCATTAAAGGTCAATAATGAAGGTTTGGTTTCGGTTGGTTTGGTAAAATTACAGACAATAGAAATATGCGGACGTGAATTTGCCCTACCAGTTTTCCATTGATCTTTATAAGAAGTCATCCATGCTCCATTTCGTTTTCCCTTTCGGGGAAAGAAGTCTGCATAAAAAACAGCTATAAAATCATCATTTGAGTTCGTTACTTCATAGGTTTTTACTTCTTTATGATATTTATCAATAGTATCAACTTCAGTAAACTGTAAATCAAATAGCTTGTTAGCAATTGTAAAAACACCGTCAATGACATTTTCTAATTTAAAATAGGGTTTTAAAGCTTCCTGATCTAGTTCAAATAGTTCTTTTTTTAGTTTTTCAGAATAATAAGCGCCATCCCATTTTTGAAGTTGTTTAATTCCGTCTTTTTGTGCAAAGTTTGATAGTTGCTTAAATTCTCTTTCAGCTGCAGGTTTGGCTTTGGCTAATAATTCATTCGAAAATGAAATTACTTTTTCAGGATTTTCAGCCATTCGTTCTTCTAATACAAAATGCGAATGTGTTTTATACCCTAAAAGGTTAGCACGTTGATGACGGAGTTTAACAATATCCAACACTATTTGTTGGTTGTCATTTTTATTATTTTGAAAGGCTCTTGCACCAAATACTTTTGCTAATTTTTCGCGTAAATTCCTATCATCAATATAAGTCATAAACGGAACATAGCTCGGATAATCTAAGGTGAATAACCAACCTTGTTTTTCTTTTTGCTTAGCTAATAATTGCGCAGCTTCCTTAGCACCATCCGGTAAACCTTTGAGTTGATTCTCTTCTGTAATATGCAATTCAAAAGCATTGGTTTCAGCCAATACATTTTCGCCAAATTGTAAGGAGCGTTTTGATAATTTTTTATCTATATCTCTTAATGTTTCCTTATCAGCATCATTTAAGTTTGCGCCATTTCTTACAAACATTTTGTATTGATTGTTGAGCAACATTTGTTGTTCGACAGTCAAGTCTAAATTTTTACGATTTTTATAGACTGTTTTTACGCGTTTGTATAGTTCTTCATTTAATCGAATATCATTTGCAAAATCAGATAACCAAGGGGAAACCTCTTGTGCTATTTTTTGAATATCATCATTGGTTTCGGCAGAATTCAGATTAAAAAAAATAGAAGATATCCTTTTTAAAGTTTTTCCTGAAAATTCTAATGTTTCAATAGTATTTTTAAAACTCGGGCTTTCAGTATTTTTGGTAATGGTATCAATTTCAGCCTTAGCTTTTTTAATTGCTTGTTTAAAAGCAGGTTTAAAATGCTCATTTTTTAGTTGCGAAAACGGAGCAGTAGTATGTTTGGTATTGAATTTTTGTAATAGTGGATTGTTCATTTATTGAAACTTTAAGACCTCTCGACTGCGCTCGAGGAGACAAAAAATAATCTGGATGTCAGGT
>CAZHYX010000443.1:0-2138 GCA_964536675.1 uncultured Flavobacteriaceae bacterium | reverse complement strand
GAAGGAATCTTTATTTGGTTTAGCAGAAGTGTATGCAGAAGAAGAAAAGTATAACACAGCATATAAAACTATAGAAAAGGCAATTAAAATAAGTGATTCTTTAAATATAGTTCAAAATACGGCTAAAATAAGTGAGATTGATATTATTTATCAAACTGAAAAAAAACAACAAGAAATAACCCTATTAAAATCACAAAACGAATTAGTTGAACAACAAAAAACAAATCAACGCAATCAGTTATTAGGTGGAATAGGAGTCACTTCTTTGGCAGGATTGTTCTTTTTCTTTTTATACCGAAATCGACAAAAAACCACTAAAAAACTACAAGGGCTAGATAAAGCAAAATCAAACTTTTTCGCCAATATTTCACATGAATTCCGTACACCTTTGACTTTGATTTCGGGTCCTATACAAAAGAGATTACAAAAAGAAGATTTATCTAACGATGAGCGTAGTAATTTTGAAATGATGTATCGTAATTCAACAAGATTACTTTCTTTAGTTGATCAATTATTAGATATTTCAAAAATTGAAGCAGGTAGTTTAAAATTAAAAGTTTCTAAGAATGAATTGATGCCTTTTATTGGTTCGTTAACTGATGGTTTTACCTATGCAACAAAACAAAAAAAATTGAATTATATTGTAAATAATAATTCAGCTAATGTTGAAACTTGGTTTGATAAAGATGTAATCGAAAAAATTATAGTCAATTTATTGTCGAATGCTATAAAATATACACCTAAAAAAGGTTCGATAGTTTGTAATGCTTTTGTAAAAGATAATATTTTACATTTTGAAGTAAAAAATACAGGGTTAGGTTTATCAAAAGATGAACTATCAAAAATCTTTGAACGTTTTTATCAACTCAATGAAAACAGTCAAGGTGTTGGTATAGGTCTGGCATTAGTAAAAGAGTTGGTAAACTTACATAAAGGTACAATTACGGTGGAGAGTATTCCTGAAGAATGGACAACTTTTAATGTGGTTTTACCAATCAATAAAGAAGTATTTAAAGAAGATGAATTTATAGATGACCTTGCAGTTGAATCAATTGAACAACAATCAGTTACTCGTGAGGTTTTGGTAAAAACTTCAGAAACAAATGATATTACAGGTGTGTCAAAAGATTCTAATAGTCCCGATAGCTATCGGGATCAGGATTCAGACAACCCTATTTTACTAATAGTTGATGATAATGTTGATATAAGAACTTATATCAATACTATTTTTAAAGATACCTATACCATTTTGACTGCAAAAAATGGTCAGGAAGGGATTGATCTGGCTATAGAACATATACCAGATATCATTATTAGTGATATCATGATGCCCGTTAAAAACGGAATAGAATTATGTAATACCTTAAAAGTTGATGAGCGAACAAGCCATATACCTATTATTTTACTTACTGCAAAAGCAGGAGAACAAAACGAAATTGAAGGTATCAAAACCGGAGCAGATGATTATGTAACCAAGCCTTTCAATGAAGAGTTATTGCAATTACGTGTTCAAAAATTAATTGAAAGTAGAAAAAAACTTCAAGAAAGGTATAGTCAAGAAGTTATTTTAAGACCCAAAGATATTGCTATAACTTCGGTCGATGAACAGTTTTTAGAGCGTTTACAAAAAGTATTAGATGATAAACTGGTAGAATCTTCATTTAGCGTAGAAGATTTTAGTCAAGCTATTGGTATGAGCCGTATGCAATTACATAGAAAATTAAAAGCATTGACTGGTTTGTCAGCTACAGAGTTTATCCGTTCTCAACGTTTAAAATTAGCTGCTCAATTATTAAAAAAATCTGAGATTAATGTTTCTCAGGTTGGCTATAGTGTTGGTTTTAATGACCATGCTTATTTTAGTAAATGTTTTAAAGAAATGTATCATTGTACACCTACAGAATACGCTAATAATACCAAATAAATTCACTTACCTATAAATAAGGTCTCCTTTTCAGGGTTTTTTCCTAGCTAGTGGCATTGAACAACCTTTTGCCCATTGTAAAACCTAAATTGTCATATTGAGCGTTAGTCGAAAGGCTCAGGAGGATCTGCTAATTACTTTTCAAACCAACTTGTCTTATTCTAACCTGAGTTCGACGTAAGAAAAGGTATTTTTTAGTATTGAAAAAGCAGAA
>CAZHYX010000442.1:0-2139 GCA_964536675.1 uncultured Flavobacteriaceae bacterium | reverse complement strand
TCCTACAGAGGACTTTCACCTCATAAGTTCACCGCCCATGCTGGGCGTACACAAATGCTTGCAGCTGACCGTAAAAAGCGTCATAAATTTTGCAAAAAGCCGCAAAATTTCCGCCACTTTTTACGTCAGCTGAAGCAGACGTTAGCTTATGTTATCTTTAAAGCTAGGTCGTTGTTTAAAGGATTTATACCATCGCATTATATTGGTATATTTATCAATATAATGCATATCAATATTTTTTCCGTGTTCCAACGCCGCTATTAACGTACAATCCGCGATACTTGGATGCTCTCCTGCAACAAATGTATTTTCAGAAATTATTGTATTCAAATAGTCAAAAGCTATTTCAAGTGCCTGCTTTGCTTGCTCTACAACTTCTGGAACTTGTAACCTATCTTGGAATATTTGATTGGTATTATAAAAAATACTGTTAATGCGAGCGGCTATAGCCGTATCAATAAAACGTTCTATTTCTCTGGTTCTTGCACGAGCAAGCGGGGATTTTCCTATCATGACAGGTTCAGGATAGAGTTCTTCTAAATACTCCATAATAACTAACGATTCTGTAAGATAGCTTCCATCATCCAACTCTAAAACAGGTAACGCTCCCTTGGAATTAATCGCTAAAAAATCATCTTTCTTTTGCTCCCCTTGTCGTATATCAATGATTTCAAAATCCATTTTTATTCCTTTTTCGGATAAGAATAGACGGACTTTGCGTGGATTAGGTGCAAAGGGAAAGTCATATATTTTCATGATTTAATCTCGCCACATTCTAAAAAATATTGGTTTTGCATCCGCTTGCAATAAGCGACCAGTTGCTTTTGTTCCAAAGCAACATTTTTTAATGGCGACTCAATCGGACAGCCAATAATATTGACCAAAAATCCATAGACTGAAGCATCAATGGATGTCGGTTTTTCTCCCATAAAATACTTTTTATCACCTAAAAATACAGCCAAAGCCATAATATCCTCATGGGCTAATGAAACAATATCTTCTTTTATTAACCGCCCCGTTCCTTGTCCATAAATTTGCTTTTTAATTAAATACCGATAGACTGATGCAACGCCATTTCGGATGAAAATAGGTAAAACATTAAATATGGCTTGTTTATTTTGTTGCCAATTCGTATCGCTGTCGTTCCAGCGGCTATACATGCTTAACCAATACAAATGTTCTTCTATTAATCTTTGCCAAGCTTTTGCTGTCGCCTGTTCTACCTCGGTTAAAGATTCATCTAAAGCATTGCCATATTGTTTTTGTAAATACTGCAAAATTAATCTTGAATCGGCAATTTTATTGCCTTTATCTTCGATATAAGGAAGTTTTCCTCGTGGTGCTTTCAATGGTAGTGTTTCCACAATTTCATAATCAAGCCCTGTCATTCTTAAATAGGTTTCCACCTTTACACAAAAATGACTTAGATTCGGAATCCCCCAAACAGGTGCAAATTGATATAACATAATCATCATTATTTTCCTTAGGTTTCAAGTTTTCTAAAAATATATTTATCTAACTTGCAAAACGCAAGTTACTATTTAGAATACGCCCCTAACTTGTTAATTGCAAGTGAGTTATTTTCATGGTATTTTTAAAAGATGAAAGAAAAGAAATTGAACCAAACTGAACCACTCATGCCACGCTCAACCTGCCCAATAACCAATGTCCTAGACATTATAGGCGATAAGTGGACATTATTAGTTATTCGTGATTTATTTTTAGGAAAACACTTGTATCGTGAAATGATGCAATCACCCGAAGGTATTGCTTCAAATATATTAGCCAACCGTTTACAACGCTTAGAAAGAGCACAATTTATTAGCAAGCAACCTTACCAATTAACCCCTATACGCTATGAATATCACCTAACCAAGAAAGGTCAAGATTTAAAACCTGTATTACAAGCCATTGTTAAATGGGGATTAAATCATATACCTAATACAAAGGTTTTCATGGATGAGTAATATTCATTAATTTTTAAATAACGTTAGTCCTCAGCTAACCTAACGGTGTCCGCCTGTAGTTACAGGTAGGCCGTTAAAACAGGCCGAAGTTTACGCTCAAAGAGCCATAGGGAGCTCTGTTTAAGAAAATTGTTTTTTAAGAACCGCCAGGCCTGTTTGGTGATTTTAGAGA
>CAZHYX010000441.1:0-2149 GCA_964536675.1 uncultured Flavobacteriaceae bacterium | reverse complement strand
TTATCAAACCTGTAGCTTCCCAATTTGAGAACCATTCAGGTAGATCTTCATATTTTTTATTGCTTACGGTTTCAATTAAGTTTGTTCTGGCAAAGAGTGCTATTGCCGGAGCAGTAGTATATAAAATGGCTATAAATAATAAAGCCCATCCAGCAGATTTACGAGCGTCACTTACTTTCTTAACGGTAAAAAATCGAACGATTACATGTGGCAATCCTGCGGTACCCACCATTAAGGCTGCTGTAATAAAAAACACATCTATTTTTGATTTACTTCCTGAAGTATATTCATGAAAGCCTAATTCTCTATGTAACCCATCCAATTTATCTAACAGATAAACACCATCAGCCCCAGCACTTCCAAAACCTAATTGTGGTATCGGATTCCCGGTCATTTGAATGGAGATAAATATTGCAGGTACCATAAAAGCAAAGATCAATACACAATATTGTGCTACTTGTGTATAGGTAATGCCTTTCATCCCGCCAAGGACAGCATAAAACAAAACAATAAACATACCTATAATGACCCCCGTATCAATATCAACTTCTAAAAAGCGAGAAAATACCAATCCTACACCGCGCATTTGTCCGGCAACATAGGTAAAGGAAACGATTAAAGCACATAGCACAGCAACTACCCGTGCTACATTAGAATAATATCGGTCACCAATAAAATCAGGTACCGTAAATTTGCCGAATTTTCGTAAGTAGGGTGCTAATAATAAGGCGAGTAATACATAACCGCCTGTCCAACCCATTAAATAAACAGAACCGTCATAGCCATTAAAAGAAATGAGTCCAGCCATTGATATAAACGATGCTGCTGACATCCAATCAGCTGCTGTTGCTAGTCCGTTTGCAATAGGATGTACGCCTTTACCGGCTACATAAAATTCGCCGGTTGAACTGGCTCTAGACCAAATGGCAATACCAATATATAATGTGAATGTTATCCCAACTAAAATCCATGTCCAAGTTAATATATCCATAGCTTAGCTGTCTAAATTGTATTTTTTATCTAATCTGTTCATTAGTCTGATATACACAAAAATCAAGACGACAAACACGTAAATTGAACCTTGTTGTGCGAACCAGAATCCGAGTTTAAACCCGCCTATTTTAATTGTGTCTAGTTGTTCTACTAATAGAATTCCAAAACCATAAGAAACCAAAAACCAAATAGAGAGTAGTATTGCGAGGTATTTTAAATTTGTTTTCCAATATTTTTTTTGATGTTCAGTTGTCATAAATAATTAAATTTTAATGTGTAGAGTTTATTAAGGTGTAGCAAGATAAAATTTATTTTTCTATTTTAGAGCTCTTATAATTTTATATGATTGAAATTTCTAGCCTTTTAACCGTTTTTCTTGAAAATTGGGAAGTAGTCATTTTATTTTTTTTTGTAGCTATATTATATTCTTCTGTAGGTTTTGGCGGAGGCTCAAGCTATTTAGCAATTTTAGCCTTAACAGGATTGAGTTTTATTCAATTTAGAGCTATTTCGTTACTGTGTAATATTGTTGTAGTGAGTGGAGGTACCTATATCTATTTTAAAAATGGATTTTTTAATTGGAAAAAGATGGTTCCACTTGTCCTGTTAAGTGTTCCATTTTCGTTTTTAGGAGGTTATGTGGAAATCAGCCAAACTTTCTTTTTTTTATTGTTAGGGTTTACATTGATTGTGGCTGCACTATCAATGTGGGTTTCTAAGTATATAGTTGATTTGCCAAAACAAAGCACGGGTAAGTCAGTTGTAAAAGATGGTTTTTTAGGAGGTCTAATTGGATTTGTTTCTGGAATGGTAGGTATTGGTGGAGGTGTTTTTTTAGCACCATTATTACATCTGACAAAATGGGATACTCCGAAAAGAATCGCCGCAACTGCAAGCTTTTTTATTTTAGTTAATTCTATTGCCGGTTTGCTAGGTCAATACCAAAATATTGATTTTTATTTTGAACCAAATATTGCATTTATATTGATGCTTACTGTTTTTCTTGGAGGGCAAATAGGATCTAGATTAAGTGCTTCAAAAATTCCCCCTTATGTATTAAAAAAAATCACTGCTGTATTAATTGCGTTTGTAGGTTTGAGAATACTTTATAAATATCTTTTTTAAATTTCTTATCCCCTTTCACGCCCTCACTTCG
>CAZHYX010000440.1:0-2164 GCA_964536675.1 uncultured Flavobacteriaceae bacterium | reverse complement strand
CCTTTTTTTCCAGGATATATTCCTCCAAGAACAACTGGGTTACTAGCTCCAGTTACTTCCGTCAGGTTTCCAGGCAAATTTTTCAGAGTTTGTCTGGCTAGCCATGCAAATGCCATTGCCTCAACATGATCGGGGTTGATGCCGAATTCTGCTGTTGATGAAACAGGGTGGCTAAGGTTTTTACGAATGATGTCTATTAAATATTCATTGTGTATACCGCCTCCACAGATTAATGTGCGATGAGTATCTGGTGCTTGTTGTAGAATGCTCTCTACGATTATGTCAGCAGTAAATTGACAGAGACTTGCTTGTATATCTTTATTACTGCACTCTGTGAATTGACATAATTTCTCATCAAGCCAGGCTCTAGAAAAGTATTCTTTTCCTGTGCTTTTGGGCGCTGCCAGACTGAAATAAGGATCTTGCCTTAAATAGTTCACTAATTTAAGGTCGGGTCTGCCAGTCTTTGCCCATTCTCCCTTATTATCGTACGATTTATTTAACTTTTTTTCACACCAGTAATCCATTAGTGTATTGCCAGGGCCAATATCAAATCCAATCACCCTATTTCTAGACAAATAGCTGATGTTTGATATACCACCAATATTTATCACACTTATATTTTGTTTTGATAAATCAAAAGTCTGGGAAAAAACTGCTTGGTGAAAGGCGGGGACTAAAGGTGCACCTTGTCCACCAGCAGCGATGTCTCTTCGACGAAAATCAGCAACTGTGGTTATATCTGTAGTTTCAGCTATGATGTTTGGGTCGCCAATCTGAAGGGAAAAGGCTGATTCAATATCAGCGACATGGTAAATAGTTTGCCCATGGCTACCTATAGCAGAAATTGATGTGCTGGAGAGTTTTGCTTTATCAAGTAAATTATTCACAGCCTGAGAAAACAAACAACCAAGTGCTGTGTCAAGTTTGCCATAGTCTTTTAGAAATATAGGACTATCAGAACTCGAAAGATATTGAATCTTTTTTTTAGTTGATTTTGAAAAGGGCAGGTACTCAAAAGCAACAAGTTTTATTTTGTCATCTATAAATTCAACTAGAGCAGCATCTATACCGTCAATGCTAGTACCTGACATCAAGCCAATATAAAATTCAGGCATTGTTAAAGTTGATTTTGCGCCAGTAAATGGCTTGCTTTCACTTTGTTGAGTTGGGCAATAAGCGGTTGAGTTTGTTTTTTGAATTCAGCCAATAAAGATTTTTTTATAGGGTCAGTATGCGGTAGTTTTACCGTCAAAGGGTTTCTATGTACGCCGTTAACCCGAAATTCATAATGCAGATGTGGTCCTGTTGCTAATCCAGATTTTCCAATATAACCAATGGTTTGGCCTTGTTTAACTCGACTGCCTACTTTTTGCCCTTTTCTATAATTTGAAAGGTGTGCATACAGCGTTCTATAGCTTTTCCCATGCTTGACAATTACAACTCTGCCATAACCACCTTTACGGCCTCGATAGATGATTTTACCATCACCTGTGGTTTTAACAGGCGTACCTGTTTTTGCTGCATAGTCAACACCTTTATGTGCACGAATTCTGTTCAGGACGGGGTGTTTTCTTTTTAAATTAAAATGAGAGCTGATGCGAGCAAAATTAACAGGGGTGCGTAAAAATGGTTTGCGCATACTTTTACCATCGGGGGAAAAATAGCTAGCATTACCCTGTTCATCTTCAAATCTTACGGCAGTATAGGGGTGTCCTTGGTTGACAAATTCTGCAGAAATAATGTTGCCAGTTCCAATTTCTTGATCATCAACAAATAGTTTTTCGTAAACAACCGTAATTTGATCGTTTTTACGTAGATTAAGCGCAAAATCAATATCCCAGGCAAAAATTTCAGATAGTTGCATGATTGATTTGTCAGAAAGCCCTGCTTTTTTACCATCAAGAAATAAAGAAGAATTGATAGTAGTTTGTAGGCTGGTAATTCTAATTTCGATGGGTTTGCTTGTCTTTTCAACGTTAAAGTTATCGTCAAGACGAGTCGCTCTAAGGGTGTCTATGGCATTTTTTGCATACACAAGTTGATGGAGTTGTCCTTTAGAATCAGTGCGTATAATCAATTCTTTGCCTGAAACGATGGAAACAAATTGCTTACCAATTTCATTGGCATGAATAATTTTTGTTAAATCAGAAATAGCTAATCC
>CAZHYX010000439.1:0-2168 GCA_964536675.1 uncultured Flavobacteriaceae bacterium | reverse complement strand
TTATGGAAATGTTTATTTCTTATCTACAAACGCAATGGGATCTAATGCTACTGCAGCATGGAAAATTCATAAAAAAGGAGCCTATTTTGCAAATCCTTGTTATACGCAAATCCATCCTACTTGTATTCCTCGTTCAGGTGATTATCAATCTAAGCTGACTTTGATGTCAGAATCATTACGTAATGATGGTCGTATTTGGGTACCTAAACACATGGAAGATGTATTAGCTATCCGTGAAGGGAAACTAAAACCAACACAGATTCCAGAAGAAAATAGAGATTATTATTTAGAAAGACGTTATCCTGCATTTGGTAATTTAGTGCCGCGTGATGTAGCTTCAAGAGCTGCAAAAGAACGTTGTGATGCCGGGTATGGAGTGAATGAAACGGGCGAAGCTGTGTATTTAGATTTTAAAGCAGCAATCCAACGTTATGGAACAGAACAAGCTTTATTACATGGAGATCATAATCCTTCTAAAGAAAAAGTATTAGAATTAGGTGAGGCTGTCATCGAAGAAAAATATGGCAACTTATTCCAGATGTATGAAAAGATTGTTGCCGAAAATCCATATAAAACTCCAATGATGATCTATCCTGCTACTCATTATACCATGGGAGGTGTTTGGGTTGATTATAATTTAATGACAACCGTGCCCGGTTTATATTGTATCGGTGAAGCAAATTTTTCTGACCATGGTGCAAATCGTTTAGGAGCTTCTGCATTAATGCAAGGTTTGGCTGATGGTTATTTTGTATTGCCTTATACTATTGGCGATTATTTATCTGATGATATTCGTACTGGAGAAATCTCAACTGATTCCCCTGAATTTGAAGAAGCAGAAAATACTGTTAAAGAACGCCTAGATTTCTTTATCAATAATAAAGGAACACATTCTGTTGACCACTATCATAAAAAGTTAGGAAAAGTAATGTGGGATAAAGTAGGAATGGCTAGAAATGAAAAACATTTAAAAGAAGCGATTGCCGAAATAAAGGAAATTCGAGAAGATTTCTGGAAAAATGTAAAAGTCCCCGGTAGCTTAAATGAATTCAATCAAGAGCTGGAAAAAGCTGGTAGGGTTGCTGATTTCTTAGAGCTAGGAGAGTTATTTGCTAAAGATGCTCTAGATAGAAATGAATCTTGTGGAGGTCATTTTAGAGAAGAGTCTGTTGAAATTGATGGTCCTCAAAAAGGAGAAGCATTACGTAATGATAAAAAGTATGCTTATGTCTCTGCTTGGGAATATAAAGGAGAACCAAGTGATGCGGTTTTACACAAAGAAGAATTAGAATTTAAAGATATTGAGTTGAAAACAAGAAGTTATAAATAGTAGTGAGAATAGAGTAGTGAGTAGTGAGATTCATTCTCAATCCACTCAATACTCAATACTAACTACTCAATACTAAAATATATGAATCTAACACTAAAAATCTGGAGACAAAAAGGACCAAATGACAAAGGTCAAATAGTAGATTATAAAGTTACAGACATTTCAGAACATATGTCATTTTTAGAAATGATAGATCTGTTGAATGAGCAGTTGATTGCTAAGGACGAAGAACCTGTAGCTTTTGATCATGATTGCCGTGAAGGTATTTGTGGTATGTGTTCAATGTACATTAATGGTGAAGCGCACGGACCAGACCGTGGAATTACAACATGTCAATTACACATGCGCTCATTTAAAGATGGTGATACCATAACTATTGAACCCTTTAGAGCGAATGCTTTTCCTGTAATAAAAGACTTAGTGGTTGATAGAATGGCTTTTGAGCGTATTCAACAAGCTGGCGGATTTATTTCTGTAAATACTTCTGGTAATACGCAAGATGCTAATGCAATTCCTATTTCAAAACATGCTGCTGATGAGGCAATGGATGCTGCAACCTGTATTGGTTGTGGTGCTTGTGTGGCAAGCTGTAAAAACTCTAGTGCTATGTTGTTTGTTTCAGCTAAAGTATCTCAATATGCTTTATTACCTCAGGGCCAGGTTGAAGCTACAGACCGTGTCTTAAATATGGTAAAACAAATGGACGAAGAAGGTTTTGGTAATTGTACCAATACAGGCGCTTGTGAAGTTGAATGCCCTAAAGGCATTTCATTAACAAATATCGCGCGTATGAATCGTGAATATTTGAAAGCGACTGCAAAAGGGTAAAACAACATTT
>CAZHYX010000438.1:0-2174 GCA_964536675.1 uncultured Flavobacteriaceae bacterium | reverse complement strand
AAAAACGTAACCTGCTGATTTTATTGGCCATAAATTTAAGCCCGATTGCCCTAAAAACTGAAGTAACAGGCTATATCACTACAAAAAACACGCTATTTAACATTGTTTTTAATTTATCTTAATCTCACCCTTATTTATACAAATAAATTCAACGACTTATATTCTGGTACTTTTTATGCTGTTATTCTGATTACCTTAACTATGAAATATGAGCAAAACAATGACAGAAGGATAGCTATATCTACCCACGGCACGGTTTTCTCATAAAAACATAGCATGTTTATTGATTTACATAAGAGATTGAAATAAAACAAATATTTTAATTATTTTATTTTTTCAATAATTTTACCATCTTGTGAAAAAATTAATTTCGAAAGATTAAATTGTCAGACAACCTGATATTATTGGCTTTAAATAACAAACAAATATCATGCCAAATTTTTATGAGAAAGCCGTGTCTACACACGAGCCCTCTATTGACAAGTCTAATCGAAATGGATCAATAGTGCTAGGAGCAGGACTTGCAGTTGCATCAATGATCTTAGTCCCAGCTATAGCCATGCGTTTAGGACTAGGTGCTAGCTTAACAGGAGCTTTACGCATTGCTTTAATGAAAGCCTCAAGTCATGCTATTCATGGGGGAAGAGATGATTCTAGCGCTGGCCCTGCTGGATTTAGTTGTCATTAAGTATTTGAAAGCCCCTACCATCTTTGATAGAATTATATATCAGCTGTATTTTAGAATATTGATAGAAAGTAATGAGTGATAAAAAAGAAGTTTGTGATCTTTGTGGATTACCTGTTGAGGTTAATGGGTTTAAATTAAAAACGCAGGATGGAGAGAAAAGGTTCTGCTGCGAAGGTTGTAAAGGTATTTTTCAAATGCTACATGAAGATCAAGTTCTCTCTGAACCAGCGGAAGATTCGTAATTAAAATTAAAAGAGCATAATAATGAAGCACTCACACGGTAGTCATTTAATGAAGGACATGAGATCAATGGGACATAGCCACCATACAATGGGCAAACAAATCGTTAAAGGATCAATGGCTTCTGCATCTGTTCGATCAGGAGAAAAGATAATGGGAAAACTGGCGAAACATCCATTACTAATTTTTGGCTTAGGTGTTGTTGCAGGCTATGTAATCTACAAATACCGAAAAGATATTGTATCTAGTGTTGGTAAAGCAACGGACACAAGCAAAGACTTTAGTATTACAACAAAAATAAAATCTGGAAGACATCGTTTCGAAAACTAAAGAAGAAAGTTAATTTCCTAACCATAAAAATTGCTTTATGTTATTAAATTAGGCGGGTAATAAGATATATATTTCATATGTCTTATTATCCGCTTTGCTTTAAATACTTTTTTATTTTTCACCATGAGTATTCAGAAAAAAATTACTATTAGGTACCGTGACGAAGGGCATGTTCTCTTTAGAAATACCTAAGCAATTATGTAACGAATTAGTTGCAAAAACACTGACCTCTAAAACCTTAGAATTAGAGGTGTATACAGAGCCAAACTTTTCAGAAAACAAAAAAAGCTATCTATAAAATATAACGAAGTAGCTTGTGATTTTAAACAATTAGCCCACCACCTTTTTCAAATAATTTCCGAATTAGAGCAACAAGGGCTGTTAGTCTCTAATATTAACCAAAAACCTGAATCACAAAATCAGTGGGCTGTTAAATCAAAAATTAAAAACTGGCGAGCATCTCTCTAGGCTACTGAAAAATATAGTGATGCAAAGGAAACTATTCAAGCGGTAAAACCACTCACTAAACTTGGATTAAAAAAACTAAAATCATTTATCAAGGATCCAGAGAAAGCACTAATCGATTTTCTTAACGATATTTTAGTTCATGTTTCGGAAAAACAAAGTTTAAATTAACTTTTCTCGACTTCGTATAAAAACCCAAAAATTTTATTTTTTTAGCTAATGTCTGCCATCCATTACTTTTTTTAAGCATTCCGTTAAAAAAAACTCGCTAATCATGCTCATTTCCTGAAAAAAAGGCGCAATAATGCTATCAATTGAATTGACTCAGGAGAAAGCAGATTGCAGCTTTAGCTTTAGCTTTACCACGAGCATAGGAGTGGGAATATGAGCTGTCACAAATGTTAACAACAATGCAAAAATGAGCCACATCAACAATTGAAATCTGAGCCAG
>CAZHYX010000437.1:0-2209 GCA_964536675.1 uncultured Flavobacteriaceae bacterium | reverse complement strand
TTATTTGATAAGAAAAGTATACAATGTGCTTGTTTAGGAACAGCATTAAAATTACCTATGACCAAAGCTACTTTTATCGAAAATACCATTATGTTAATAATGGCAATTATAATGCTTGTAAATAGTTAGAAAAGATGAAGAATATAAAAAACGTAGTAATTATTATTGGAGTGTTACTTTTTGGAATACTCTTAGGAAATTTATTTTTCAGTAACACTGAAACTGCTGAAATGGATAGCCATAAAAACGGAACACTAGTAGAACATTGGACCTGCTCTATGGATCCACAAGTAGATTTACCAGAAGCGGGTTCTTGTCCGATTTGCGGAATGGATTTAATTCCTAAAATTCAATCAGATGATGATGAATATTCAGAAAATTCTTTTAAACTGACTAAAAATGCAATGGCGTTAGCAAATGTTGAAACAACTGTTGTTGGAGGCGGAGCCGTTTCAAGTTTATTGACCTTATCTGGAAAAATTCAAGAAAATGAGTCAGCTAATGCAACACAAACAGCTCATTTTAACGGTAGGATTGAAAAATTATATGCCAATTTTACTGGTGAGAAAGTAAATCGAGGACAGTTATTAGCATTGGTATATTCACCTGAATTGGTAACTGCTCAAAAAGAATTGTTAGAAGCTTTAAAAGTTAAAAAAACACAACCCACCTTGTATAATGCTGTTCGTAATAAACTAAAATTATGGAAACTATCTGAAAAGGAAATATCAAATATAGAAAATACAGGAAAAGTAAGAACTAATTTTCCTATTTATGCAGATGTTTCGGGTGTTATTTCTGAAAAAATGATCAATGTTGGTAATTATGTTATGGAAGGTCAGGCATTATATTCAATTTCTAATTTAAGCACCCTTTGGGCTAGCTTTGATGTGTATGAACGAGATGTAAAAAATTTTAGTGTAGGGCAACAAATTGAGATAAAACCAAATGCTTTTCCCGATAAAACAATAAAAGCAAAAATTTCATTTATTGACCCTGTTTTAAATACGAGTACAAGAACAGTTACTATAAGAGCTAATTTGCAAAATAAAGCTAACTTGTTAAAGCCGGGAATGTTCTTGACCGGTTTTGTAAAAATGAATAAAAATGGTAATAAGAAAACAATATTAATGCTTCCAAAATCAGCAGTATTATGGACAGGTACACGTTCTCTAGTCTATATAAAAACATCTAAAGATAAACCTGTTTTTGAAATACGTGAAGTGAAACTAGGTAGTGAAACAAATAATGAGTATCAAATTTTGTCAGGTTTAGAGGAAGGGGAAGAAGTAGTTACTAATGGTACTTTTACTATTGATGCTGCAGCACAATTACAAGGTAAAAAAAGCATGATGAATCGAAAAGGAGGTGAAATAATGACTGGGCATGAAGGTCATTCTGAAATGTAGTCTTGTATAAGAAATAATGAAGCTAAGCGTAAATATTTTTTTTGAAAAATAATTATAGCTAATAAATTACGTTTAATAATTAACGTAAGTTTTGAAAACAATAAACTTGTGATAATAATCACAATAATAAATGTAAAAAATACTATTTTTACAGAAATAAAATAATCACTTAAACATTAAATTATGAAGAAAACAATTTTAATATTAGCAATGATATTCGCTGTTGGTTTTACAGTAGAATCTTGTAAAAAAGAAAACAAAGAAGAGGTTAAAACTGAAGAAACAGCTTCTAATGATAAAATATACCAATGTCCGATGGATTGCGAGCATGGTAAAAGTTATACCGAAGAAGGTAAATGTCCGGTATGTAAAATGGATTTAAAAGCCAAAAAAGCTGGAGAAACTGATGCAAAAGTATGCACAAAATGTGGAAAAGATAAAGCTGAATGTACTTGTCCAAAACATGAAAAAGATTCAACAAATCATGATGGTCATAATCATTAATAAATAAATAATTTTTCAATAAAGCAAAAAACGCTGCTCTCGATTGTTATCGAGATTGTAGCGTTTTTTTGTTTTACTTAATATCAACCTGAGTTCGACCTAATATTTGTTTACAGTTTGAATGAATTTTTATTCAATTCGCAGATATTTTTTAAGGGACTAACCAGCCTTCGGCGGGCAGGCGGGTTAGTTTGAGAAAAAATGGCAAGAAACCGACGAAGGAGGTTCATGAACACCATAATAAAAAATAAAATAAGGTGAGTAATTGGAAAAAATTCATCAAATCCTTTGGAAAT
>CAZHYX010000436.1:268-2210 GCA_964536675.1 uncultured Flavobacteriaceae bacterium | reverse complement strand
AGCGCGCCTGAAAATTCTATTCTTATTGGTCTAGTCATTGGGCTAGAATATCAGTAATGATACAATAAGTATAGACCTGACCCTAATTTCGCTCTAATTTCGCTTGACCCTAATTTCGCTAATTTCGCAGATTATTCTGGTTTGATGATTGTAATGGATTTATTTTCATGCAAAATAAAAGGTTAGTCAATGGATAAATTTCATTGATGTCTTTTATGGCAATCTGGAAGCAAAAACAGAATAATGGGCTAATATGGCATACTGAGCGAGGGAATCAATTGAATCCAAATATGAGCTATTGACGAACGAATGCTATTGGTTAAACTTATCGTAAAGGAAGCCGTTGAAATAAGATTGCCTCTGAAAGCTTCCTCTCACAAAAAAAACAGAACTTATTTACTAGTGTCAATTTTGAATATATTAAGATGTTTCTTAACCGAAAGAGAATCTATTATGCTAGTAAACATGCGTCATAAGTGAAAACAAAAAGCTACCACTCACAAACAACAGATATAATTAAATCTCTTTTTTAATAAACTATTCTCTGTAGAAAAACCAAAATTCAACACCTTTAAAACTTTATCTTTCTAGTAGCTTTATTTTATCTGCCTTCCCGTTCCATTCCTCAGCATCTTCAGTGGGGTCTTTAACTTCCGTAATTATAGGCCACGTTTTAGCTAATTCTGCATTGAGTTCGATAAATTGTTCTTGGTCTTTTGGCAATTCATCTTCAGCAAATATGGCTTCCGCAGGACATTCCGGCTCACACAAGGTACAGTCTATACACTCGTCAGGATCAATAACTAAAAAATTAGGTCCTTCATGGAAACAATCGACCGGGCATACATCAACACAATCAGTAAATTTACACTTAATACAGTTTTCTGTAACAACAAAAGTCATGGTATTTTCCGCAAAAAAGAATATAAAAATATGCGGTTATATTAGCAGAAAGTTACAATTTATAAATAAAAAGTTGTAACATTTTTTACTGCTTTGACTAAAGAATAAGCTTGCAGGTTAAGTAAAAAAGTAATTGCTATGGTAGATTAAAATTTTATAGTCGTTGGGCGAAGGATTTTTGAAATTCAGAAACAACAAATCTCATTGTTGATTTAATCTGAACTGACACTAAAAAACAAAGAAATTAGTTTGTTTTTTCCGGAATTGAATCGCCTTTGTTCGGTATTTTTCAAGGCAATAGTTGCTTCTTTTTTTAGTTGATTATCTGCATATTGCTGAGAATCACGAGTAGGAGCCTCCAAAGCTAGCGTAAAAAATTTTTCAGCCTCTTTTAATTTTCCTTTTGAGAGAAGATAATCGCCGTAAAAATAATTAGCATCAATACTATAAGGGTTAATCGCCAACCCTTTTTTGAGATATGCTTCGGCCTGATTTTGATCGCCAAACGAAATAGGCCATCCTGGAGCCATATAAAAAAGTGTTCCTAATGTTACAAACGCCGCACCTTCCAGAGCGTCTGGATCTTTTAGTATCGCAAGATTAAGTATTCTTTTTGCTTCATCTAGAGACTCAAGCGCATTAAAAGGCGTTTGGTATGCTGCATTTGATGAAATAATGATACCTTGCCATATCATTAATTCAGCCGAATCAGGATGTTTCTGTAAAAATCTCTGTGTTTTAGCCAATAAAACAGGGTATTCCTTTCTTTGGCTAAGCGTATTTTTGGCATAATAAATATTTGCCCATTGAGATTCAATATTGTTTATCTCATTAGAAATATCGTTTGCAAATAGTGTGTTGCATGCAAGTAGCAATAAAGCAACAATGGTTGTTTTTAACATACTGCAAATATAGAGTATTTTTCATACTATTTCAATATGTTTTTGTATTTATTTGAGTTATTACCATTTTTTATACGGATGTTTGCATAAGTTATTGTTGTAATATCGCAAATCAGAACTAACTTCTTGGCCCACCC
>CAZHYX010000436.1:0-258 GCA_964536675.1 uncultured Flavobacteriaceae bacterium | reverse complement strand
GGTTTGGCAAAGTTTTCCCCTCTACTGGATAATTCTATTTCTGCCACAATCAACCCTTCATTGTCACCTGTAAATACATCTAATTCCCATACGTGCTCTTGGTATGGGATTAAATATCGAGTCTTTTCTATTAATGGTTTCTGACAAAGTGTAATTAATATTTCGATGCCATCTTGTAAGGGAATTTCATATTCATACTCATGTCTTTGAGTACCAATGGTGGCGCTTTTTATATTTATCCATGCTTTGGAATTTGAT
>CAZHYX010000435.1:0-2233 GCA_964536675.1 uncultured Flavobacteriaceae bacterium | reverse complement strand
AAGGAATTAATAGCATGGATAAGATTTTAGATGTTGAAGTTATGGAAGATAAAGAGCCCACAGTTGAAGAATGGTTTGAAGATAATAGAGTAGAGGTAGCATAAATGAAAAAGCTACCTTATTTAATTGATACACCTAGACTATAGGGAGATAAACATTTACATAGAATTTTAAAACTTATGTATGAATATCCAACAGAGTTTTTTACCTCTTTAAGATTTATAAATTGCAGTAATCCAAATCAATATTTTGATGAACTTGAAGATAAGGAAGTGGATTTAACATCTAGTTATATCATTCCAAAATCAAACGGTACAAAAAAAAGATTTATTACAGATAATCAAATGGAGAGGGTAAAAGAGTATCTTGAACAAAGAGGACTAATCTCTATTCAAGATGAAACCAATAGGGGTAATTGACTCTATAAATCTTAGGGGTGAGAATTTAGAGGGTTTCTTTATTCATCATGAACATTATAGCATAGAGGTAGTAAAAAGCCAAAGTGAATTTGAACCCAAAGTATGGAAAAAAACATTTAATAAATCTCTCACGCGAAATATTGTGAGAGGTTGCATTATTCATACTCATTTAGGTTTGACTTTAGCACTTAAAACACAATCACGGAACAAAAACCCAGTGATAGAACTTGCAGGGTTACACGGTTATAATGAACGTTCAAAGTTGCTTAAAATCCACCTCCAAGAGTTAGAGGGTCAATTACAATATACAGAGATTACACGCGTTGATGTAGCCTATGATTGGGAGAAGATACCCAATAAGGTACTAAAAGCATTACAAGCCAATAGAGAGCCGTTTAAGTGGTTTAATTCAACTTATTTTAAAACAGCCAAAGAGGGTAAAAAAAATTATCATATAAATATTTTAGTTTATGATAAAGCAAAAAAAGAAAATCTATCTGAACCAAAGGAGCATTTAGAAGTTTCTTTTGGTTCAAGGTTCTTTAAGTACAAGGATAAAGATGGAAAAATTAAAACTTATTGCTTGAAAGATTTACCAATAGTTATTAAAAAAATGGAGAAAGCCATTAAAAGAATGACAGACATCACAGCTAAGATTGAGCCTATTATCTCACACGCGTAAGTTATATAGGATAAAAATTAAATTAAAACCTCTTTAAACCCCTACAACTTAGGGCAATAGAGAGGTTTTACTTAACCCAATAAATACAACAAAAACACAAAGGAAAAACAATGAAGAAAATAGACATTAGTATGTTGACTAAACAAGAAGCCCTAGAGAGAATTAGAGCTGAACTACACATTAGAGTTGAAAACCTTTTAGAAGCAGATGAAAGGTTCAAAAATGTAATCATGGAGATTGAGTTCTTTGAGGAAGAGCCAAAAAATACTAAAAGAGTCTCAATCTATGATTATCTTTAATATTAATTTCAAAGGACAAATTTAATGAGTAATTTTATACATAAATTAAAATCACTAAAAAAACTTAATCCACAAATAAGACTCAAACTAGACTCATAGAGTACCTATCAAAGGTTATTTCTTGAAGTTAAAAGCCCTAAATACAGATAAATTGAAATTACTAAATTTTGTAATCGCTCGTGATAAAAGTACTAAAAATGATGAATTAAAGCATAAACTACCCTTAAATCTCTCTCTAATCCTTTTCTTCATCTTCTGTATCATGTGAGAGGTTAAAAGGGCTTAGAATGGCTTTATAATCATTTAATCCATTTCATTGTATTATGTGAAATAGTAAGATTAAAAGGAATAAAGCTTATGCCTACAATATCAATGTTTTTTGGAATTATTATCACAATGTATTATTTTGATGATGAACAACACAGCACCCCACATATTCATGTGAAGTATCAAGGAGAAAATGCAGTTTTTTCTATTCCTCATGGTGAACTCATTGTAAGGAAAATCAAAAGCAGTAAAACAAAACTTATTCAAGCATGGATAGAGATACATCAAGAAGATTTAATGGCTAATTGGGAATTAGCAGTTAATGGTAATGAAGTATTTAAAATAGACCCACTAAGATAAGGAATAACCCATGAACCCACAAGTAATCGCAGTAGAAGCAAAAGAAGAACACAAAGTATTATTAACCTTTGATAACCAAGAAGTAAGGGTTTTTGATATGAGTCCATACATAGACCGAAGCAGTTTTTTTAAACAATTAGAAGATGAAGATTATTTTAAAACTGTTAGAGTTTCATTAGGTTCTATCCAATGGAAAAATGGGCAAG
>CAZHYX010000434.1:0-2256 GCA_964536675.1 uncultured Flavobacteriaceae bacterium | reverse complement strand
TTTTGTATCATAATCAACAGAAGTTGCATAAATATCTGTGATTTTTTGGTAAAAACGTCTTTCAGAAGCACGTATTTCTCTAATACGTTCAACTAATTCATCAAAATAATCTTTATCAAATAAAGTTTTACCTTGCTTTAACCTATCATCATCTAATGCAAACCCTTTTATTAAATATTCTTTTAAAACACTTGTTGCCCAAATTCTAAATAAAGTAGCTTTACTTGAATTTACTCTATATCCTACAGAAATTATTGCATCTAAATTATAAAATTCAATATTCCTCTGTACATTTCTAGTCCCTTCTTTTTGAACTGTCAAGATTTCCTTGACAGTTGCAAATTTATTTAGTTCAGCTTCTTTATAAATATTGCTTAAATGTAGGCTTATATTTTGCTTAGTAGTATCAAATATTTCAGCCATACTTGTTTGGGTAACCCAAACAGTATCTTTACCAAGAATGACTTGAATATTTGTAACCCCACTATTAGAAGTGTAAAATAAAAAATTAGTTTGATTTTCTAAATTACTCATTTGTCAATTCTTTATTCGTTGATTTTTTTCAATCCAAAACAGCTCTTAATACGCTGTAACATAAACCAAGCAGACTTTTGTGTAATATCTATATCATGACTTAATTGTAAAGAAGAAGTGCCTTTTTTATGTGAGGTAACTATCCAAATAGCAAGAAACCATTTTTGTAATTCTATTTTAGTGTTATCAAAAATAGTAGCAGTTTTTACATTAAAATATTTACCTGTGTTCTTACATTTATATTTATTGCCATTACAATTATAAACCTTAGAACTAGCTTCAAAAGGACTTACAACGTTATTATTCCAACGTAATTTTTCTAAATGGTTAATGCAAATTTGCTCATTTGAAAAAAAAATTATTAGTTCTAGAGCCGATTTTATTTCTTTGTTAATCATATTTTTTGGCTATCATAATACAAATATAAGAAGTTAATTACACCAAAACAAATGTTTTAGTGTAATATCATATATTTGCAAATATTCCGTTTAGCTTAATAAGAAATATGGTTATGAATAATGAGTACTAAATTAATGCGAATGCCCTCCTTCTTCAGCTCCAACTAATGGATATCCACCTTTGATTAGTATTTTATCAGTTGTTGTAATTTTATCTGATTTTATTTCTACAAAACCATTGTATGTTTTACCTATTTCAATTTCAATAGGTGTAAAATAATAATTTCCGTTTTCTTGCTTTTCTAGTTTTAAAACTACCTTATGTTCTCCGTCTTCAATTACAGCTGTTTCAGGTAAGGCAATTGCCCTATTGCTAACAGTTTCAATTTGAGCATCTACAAACATACCTACAGCGAAGGTATGATTTTCGTCATCATGAAAATGCCCATGTACTTTTACAGTTCTACTGTTTTCATCAATAGTTGTACCTATCAAATATACATCAGCCACAAAACTACTATCAGAAGCTTCCGGAATTTTAAAATTGATCTTTTGATCTTTTTTAATCTTTAAAATGTCTTTTTCAAAAACTGTAAGTTCAATATGAATATGGTCTGTATTTACAATTTCCATAACAACATCTTGAGGAGAAATATGAGTGCCTTTACTTACATTAACCTTCGTAATACTACCACTTATAGGTGCATATAATGTAATTGTTGAAGTGATTTTACCCTGTTCAACGGAAGTAGGATTAATATTTAACATCTGTAATTTTTTACGTAGCCCGTTGTATCTTGCCTTATTTTGATTATATGCCGCCTTTGCTTTTAAATAATTTTTTTGTGAACTGATTTTTTCATCAAATAACGTTTTTTGACGTTCATATTCCGTTTTTAGAAAATTTAGTTGCTCTGAAGTCTCTAAGTATTCTTGTTGTATATCAACAAATTCAGGATCAGAAATACTTACCAATGGTTGTCCTTTTTTTACCTTATCACCTATCAGTAAATCAGAATTTTTTATGTTTCCTGCATAATATGAGGTAATCACTGCCTTGCTTTGAGGTGGAACATCAATCATTCCTGTAGTTTTTACTATTTCAGGAAAAACTTGTTTTGAAAGTGAACCAAATGCCATTTTATTACTTTCAAACTGCGCTTTGGTAACCACAATGCCTTCATCTTTATGTTCATCTTCTACTTCAGGGTGAGCATGACCATGATCGTCTTTATGTTGTTCAGTCTCATTTTTACAACTTGATAAAAATAAAACTAAAATGATAAGTGCGTAACCTAATATCTCTAGATAAAAGGGGTTACTG
>CAZHYX010000433.1:0-2278 GCA_964536675.1 uncultured Flavobacteriaceae bacterium | reverse complement strand
CAATCATCAATACATGCTATACTTTACCAAAAAAGGAAAAGTATTTTGGATGCGAGTATATGAAATTCCTGAAGGAGGAAAAACCTCTAAAGGTAGAGCAATTCAGAACCTTATCAATATTGAAAATGATGATGTTGTAAATGCATTTTTAGTAACACAAGACCTGAAAGATCAAGATTATATCGATAACAATTATGTTGTAATGGTTACTAAAAATGGTCAGACAAAGAAAACAGTATTAGAACAATACTCCAGACCTCGAACTAATGGTATTGCAGCAATTACCATTAAAGAAGGTGATGAATTATTAGAAGCGAAGCTTACCGATGGTAATAGTCAAATTATGATTGCCCTTAAATCAGGAAAATGTATTCGTTTTGAAGAAGCGAAAACCCGTCCTATGGGAAGAAATGCTTCAGGAGTAAGAGGAATCCGTTTAAAAGATGATAAAGATGAAGTAATAGGAATGGTTTCGGTTAATGATCAAGAAAGTAATATTTTAGTAGTTTCAGAAAATGGCTATGGTAAACGTTCTAAGTTAGAAGACTATAGAATTACCAATAGAGGAGGAAAAGGTGTCAAAACCATTAATGTTACAGAAAAAACGGGTAACTTAGTTGCCATTAAAAATGTTACTGACGAAGATGACTTAATGATTATCAATAAATCAGGAATTACTATTAGATTGGCTGTTGCTGATTTACGTGTTATGGGAAGAGCTACGCAAGGCGTACGTCTGATAAATATTAAAGACAATGATTCAATTGCCGCTGTGGCAAAAGTAATGCATGAAGAAGAAGATGAAGAAGTTGAAAATGAAACTGGCACGGAAATTGAAAATAACGATTCTGAAGAAACAACAAACAATCAAGAATAATTAATTAAAACAAAAAGATGAAACAATTATTATTACTGTTGGCAATTTCTATAGGATTGTCAACTTATGCACAAAAAGATGAATTAAAAGCAACAGAAAAAGCCTTAAAAAGTGGCGATGTAGCTATGGCTAAGTCTGCCATTGATAAAGCTGAAGGTTTAATAGCTAATGCCGATCCAAAATTGAAAGCTAAATTTTATTTTCTAAAAGCAAAAACGTATTATGACATCGCTAAAAAGAATCCTACATTAGATGTGAATGCCTATGATACAGCAGCTAAATCTTTTCAAAATTTATTAAGTTTTGAAAAAGAAACAGGAAAACCTAAATACACCAAAGAAGCAGAACCATTATTAGCGGCTTTAGTAGGAGATGTTTCTAATTTAGGAATTAAGCAATATCAAGATAAAGATTATAAAAATGCTAAAAACACCTTATACCAAACCTATACTTTGAGTAAAATTGATACCGCTTTTTTAGAATATGCCGCCAATGCTGCGTATTTAGATAAAGATTATGACATTGCTTTAGGCTACTTTAAGAAGTTGAAAGAATTGGGTTATACAGGGATAACAACTATCTACACCGCAACAGATGTAGAAAGTGGTGCAAAAGAAAATTTCGGGTCTAAATCTCAAATGGATTTAATGATTAAGGCGAAAAAATATAAAGATCCTAATGTTGAAGTTTCTAAATCTAAAAGAGGATCAATCATTAAAAATATAGCATTTATTTTAGTTGAAAAAGGTGAGGTAGAAAATGCTATAGCGGCTGTACAAGAAGCTAGAAAAATAGATCCTACAGATATTAACATATTGCTTACTGAAGCCAACTTATTATTAAAATTAGGTAAAAAAGATGAGTTTGCAACATTGATGAAAGAAGCAATTGAGCAAGATCCAACAAATCCTAATTTATATTTTAATGTAGGGGTTATTAGTCAAGAACAAGGAGATACTGAAGAAGCTTTAAAATTTTATAATAAAGCAATAGAGTTAGATTCTAACTATGCAGATGCCTATGTTAATTTAGGTGCGCTGAAATTGGAAAAAGATAAAGAATTGGTTGAAGAAATGAATAATAACTTGAGTAATTTCAAAAAGTATGATGCAATTAAAGCAAAACAACTAGAATTATACAAGGAAGTATTGCCAATTTATGAAAAAGCACGTACGCTTAAAAAAGAAAAAAATAAAAAAGAAGATTTAGATTTAGTTCGAACCTTGATGAGTATGTATGAAAATCTTGAGATGGATGATAAGTTCAAAGAAATGAAAGCTATTTGGGATGCTTCTAAAGAATAATTGAATAAAATAAATAACCTATAAATTATAAACATTTCAGTTTTTTATCATACGAAAAAGATTCGGCGGACAAATGAAACCATCAAAGGATTTTTTT
>CAZHYX010000432.1:0-2281 GCA_964536675.1 uncultured Flavobacteriaceae bacterium | reverse complement strand
TATCATAAAATCTAAATCATTCTTTTTTGCAATTTTACTATTAATACCTGTACTATATTTATAAAGCTGTTTAATCTCACTAAAAAAATCTGCACTATCAACATCAAGAGAATAGATAAAAATATCCTTATCTCCCTTAATTGTTGCAAGGGCATTTTGAAAAGTAGATTTTAAGTTTTTATCTTTAAAACTATTCATTCCGTAGGTCAATTCGTA
Organism: uncultured Flavobacteriaceae bacterium; assembly: GCA_964536675.1. Classification (GTDB taxonomy): domain Bacteria; phylum Bacteroidota; class Bacteroidia; order Flavobacteriales; family Flavobacteriaceae; genus Aureibaculum. The sequence continues at coordinate 2,065 of CAZHYX010000432.1, read as the reverse complement.
AATACTGACTATGGAAAGACCTACAATATCATCATCATTTAAAGTATTTAATTTATCTACAATTTTTTGATGATATGGTGATTTTACATCCCATAAATATGAGATAATATCTGTATCTAAAATATAAGTGGTCATACTAATTACTAGGGGTTAAATCTCTAAATTCAAAACTATTTCTCATCTCTTTACTTGTGTTTTCAATATGTTCTGTAATCTTTGGAGTTGTTAAACCACTCATTCTATCTGCAAAATTACCCCATTTACCTTTTTTTCTTTTAGTAGTTTTAGCAATAAAATCATTTTCTAAAAAAGCTACAAATATAGTTCTAATATCATCAATACTAGAAGTTTTTATAATCATTTCTGCTCTTGGGCTATCAACTTGAATAGTACCCATTTTAAACTTAGTCATAATATGCCTTTCATAAAAATATAATATACTTTAGTATATCAAAAAAACTTAAATAATCAAATTTTTGAGAAACAAGAATAGAATATAGAATTTTTTATTAGAGTTCATCTAATAGTAAACGTGCAGGTTTTGGTTTAATTTTACCATCATTTATTTGTTTGATTTCTGACTTTAGAATTTCCAAATCTTTTTTTTCTTCCAATATACCTGTTTCAACTAATTCTTCATTATTTTTTATTTTAATTGTAATCATAAAGGCTTCCTAGTGTAAGAATATTATAATCTTAAGTATAGCAATTTTGTATAAAAAATCAATTTTTTGTAAGACTCCCTAACGCCCTATCGGTTGTCTGCTCATCCACGACTTATTCCGTATACACTTCATAAGCTTTCGCGATGACCCTGTAATATTAGCCATATATTGCTTTTTAGAATCAAGTTGTGAAAGTTTGCGACCAAGCAAAACATAAGAGACCACAAGTGATAACGCGTGAGGAGTACCAAGAGTAAAGAGATTGTATATATTCTTTGCCACTATTTGGGGATAGTTTAGCATATCTTAGGGTTTGTTTGATGTCTTTATGGTTCATTAGTTTTTGAATAGTAAAAATTGGCGTACCATTAATAGCTAGATGTGAAGCAAATGTGTGTCTCAATGTATGAGTAACTACTCTGTTTTTTCTATCGTCTCTCTCTAGTTCACTATTAAAAAGTTTATCAATAATGGGCTTTAATTTCCTCTGTATTTTTCTTGCTTCAATTTGTTGTGTATCTGTACTTATTACATAATCATTGGCTTTTAGAAATCTAAGTCTGACTTTTAAAGTCTCAATAATATCTGTAGTTAAAAAACTTGTATAAGTGCTGTTATTTTTTAAATCTTTTAAAGTAATGATAGAATTTTTTAGGTCTATATCTTTCTTTTGGATATTAAGTAAGGTTTCCATTCTTCCACCTGTACAAAGTGCTATTTTAGTAAAAATATAAAGTAGCTCTTTATCTCTTATTAATCTAAGTAGTTCATTAATTTCTTCAATATCTAAAAATCTTTCCCTTGCATTATCTATCTTAAATCTTTGTACTTTGATAGCAGGATTTAATACTTTTATTAAATCTTTTTTCATCCCATAAGTAAATATAGTGCTAAAGAGGTCTATAAGTTGATTAACCGTTTTAGCTGATAAGGTTTTAATTTTCTTTTTTTGTAGTGCTTCTAAATCTTCTATAGTAATCGTATCAACTGTTTTATTTCCTATAAACTCTTTGATGTGTGGATTGTATCCATAACCTATACTTCTGATTGTCCTTGCTTTAGAATGAAGTTGTAGGCTCTCTATATATTTTTGAGACACTTCATCAAAGAGGATAGCCTTTGTCTTTTTAGACTTAATAGGACTATCTATACCTAATCTTATATCATTAACTTAACTTTCGCACCTAAATCCAAGCATTTTCTGCGTAACATCCTGCAACACAGAGATGATACTCACTAAATCCTCATTTCTATTTACAATATCTTCAATTTTAGCTATCTCATCCAATATGATAATAAATGTCTGCATAGCAATAGCCAAAGTGTGAAGTTCACACTCTAAGTCCTTAACCCATCTCTGCCATTAAACCTTAAACTTCACTTAATTTAAGCAATATACA
>CAZHYX010000431.1:0-2283 GCA_964536675.1 uncultured Flavobacteriaceae bacterium | reverse complement strand
TTCAAGAACAACCGATACTGGTTATTCTTGACGTGATGCTACCCGGAAAAGATGGGTTTGCTATTTGTCGTGAAGTTAGAGATCAACACTATACAAACCCTATTTTAATGCTGACGGCTCGTGATGAAGATATAGATCAGTTATTAGGTTTAGAGTTGGGCGCTGATGATTATGTGACCAAGCCCGTGCAACCTCGCTTGTTGTTAGCACGTATTCATGCGTTGTTGCGTCGTATGACATTAGTGCAAACCCCACCTGTTCAAAGTATAGCAAGTCAAGACACCGCTATTCAAAGTGTGCCAATCCCTACTCTGCTTTTTAATGATTTAAGTATAGATTCCAGCTGTCGTGAAGTGCTACTGAAAGACAAGCCTGTTGACTTAACCACTGCCGAATTTGATCTCTTACACTTACTCGCAGCATGTGCAGGAACGATACTCAGTCGTGATGATATTTTGATGCATCTACGTGGCATTGGCTATGACGGTGCAGATCGGTCGATTGATCTAAGAATCTCACGTTTACGAAAAAAACTGGGGGACATCAAATCAACACGTATCAAGACAGTACGCGGTAAAGGCTATTTGTTTGTGGGGCAAACCCAATGATCCGTATTTTCTTACGTTTATATGGACTTCTCCTGCTGCCCATAATTATTTTTGCACTACTCCCTCAAAACCCTTTAGTGAGCTACGGTCAACACCTGTCTGAGCAAAAACATAATAAAGAATACGGCTCCCTCTATCACCTTATTAATCTTGAATTAGAGTCTCTCCCTGAATCACAGTGGCAAGAAAAAATTAAAACCATTGCGCCTTACTTTGGATACGACCTTAAACTTAGCAAAATCGAAGAGTTGAAATTTAAAGATGATGAAAAAGAGCGACTTTTAAAACAAGGGTTTATCGTTCAATGGGATTATGTCTACAAAATGCTTTACAGGATAAAAGCATCCCCTTGGATAGTAGAAGTTTTTCTAGATGATGAAGTCACTGACCTTGAGAAACTGGAGAAACAGACCCGTGGTATTCGCTACTTAGTCAATAAACAGTTGGATCAAGGAGAAGATGAAACCGAGGCTTTTGAGAAGCTCAAGCCTTTCTTTGATATCCCTATCGTTATAAAAAAGCTGCAAACATTTCCCGAAGAGAGTGAAATCCGTATTAGCCTGAACAAAACTGGCATACATTTAGACAAGAAAGATTCTGATAAAACCATGCTTTATTTTTTGTCAAAATCTAAACAGAATGTTGCCATTGCAGGCCCTTTGGATAATGGGGGATCTCTTCGAACCCTTTATAAATATGCATCACTCGCTATACCTGGTTTGCTGGTAGCGTTAGGAGGCATCATCTGGTTGTTTATTTTAGTAGGTGAGTTAAAAAAGATGAACTACGCTGCCAAGCAAATGGGACGAGGCAAGTTGGATACTCGTGTGGAGTTATCTCGCTTCTCTGCACTGCACCCGTTATCCGAAGCTTATAATCATATGGCTGGGCGCATTCAGGGGTTAATTAATGGACAGCGTGACCTCACCAATGCCGTTTCCCATGAATTAAAAACACCGCTTTCACGTATTCGGTTTGCTTTGGAAATGCAAAAAGAAGCAACCGAATCGAGGGAGCGTGATCAATACACGCAGAAAATAGAAAGCAATATTGTAGAGCTTGAAACCCTAATTGATGAGCTGCTGAGCTATTCTCGGATGGAGCGTGAACAGTCGTCATCTAGCCATAAAAATCAACACACCCACCACCTAAAGAATTGGCTAACGCAAGAGTTGCATCATTTTACTGAGTACCATCCCAAGATTACGCTGCAACAAGACATAGCTTCCAATACCCAGCAAGATATCGTGTTAGATAAGATCATGATGGCAAGAGCACTTAATAACTTATTGAATAACGCGGCGCGCTATACGCATTCTATTGTCCGTGTTTCAGCTACCTTAGAAAACGGCATAACCACTCTTACCGTAGAAGATAATGGCAACGGCATCAACAAAGAAGATCAGGAAAGAATATTCCAACCTTTTATTCGTGTAGATGAAAGTCGGCAGCGTAGTTCTAATGATCATGGTGTTAATGGCGGTTACGGTCTAGGCTTGTCTATTGTAAAACGGATTATGGAATCTCAAGGTGGTGGGTTGAAATATCAGCCTTCGAATTTGGGTGGAGCTGGGTTTGTGATGTGGTGGTAAAGTGAGACTTTTGCCTGAATGATATTTGCATTGATGCGCTGTCGATAATGATGCGCACGCTTCGCTTTGCACATCCTACTGAA
>CAZHYX010000430.1:0-2299 GCA_964536675.1 uncultured Flavobacteriaceae bacterium | reverse complement strand
ATGCAAGAATAAAGCTTTGGAGCTCGGAGTAATGGATAGGATCCACCTTGTGCAAACTGATATTCGTCAGTTTGACTTGGCAAGCCCCGTGAATCTCATTTACATGCCGTTTCGAACATTTGGTCATCTTTTAACTCGTAATGACCGGTTAAAGATGCTGTTTTCGGTAAAACGTAATTTATGGGATGGGGGGCGTTTCATTTTTGATCATTATACTTTTAACGAATCGTGGGCAAAAGCGAATGATCGAAAGCCTCGTTTGATGTGTACAATACCGTGTGGAGATGGATTAACTAAATACGTATATGATATTTATCTTTACAAATATGCTGAACAGTTGATGGATTGTAGGATCGCTATTGAAGATATTGATGCGTCGGGGGCTTTGATCAAAAAACGTTATGTGCAGTTTGATTTTTCTTGGATAACCCCAGGCCAGGTACATGAACTTGTCGAAGAAGCCGGATTTATCATAGAAGCTTTTTATGGCGATTTTGATGGTCAAGAGTGGACAGAAGAATCAGAAAATCAAATATGGGTGTTGCGAAAGAGCGAATCATGAACAACATGGATGAATTTAATTGTTTACATGCTAACTATGCTGGTCGACAAGTGGACTATACAGGTGCAGGACTGCGCCTGCTAATCAATAGATATGCTCGCGGTCCTCTTTGTCTCTACAATTGTTTGACGGGTCGCCCTTTTCAATATCAGGTGACGAGCCACCCTGACGACGTTTTTACTCCATATTATTCTTTTGTAGAGGGAATTGACCATGCACTATGTGTCCTCGGACTTTCTAATAGCAAGCACGTACATACTCATCTTCTGGCAAAATCGCAACTTACTCCCAAAATATATTTGCAAAAGATGGAAGATCTGCTTTCAGTAGGTCCAGTATTGATTGGACCTTTTATCGCCAATCTTTTTGAGACTGCATTTGCGCACACTTACCGGATTGAACCTAATCACTGTTTAGTATGCGTGGCATCTTGCAATAACGAGCTTCTCCTTTTACATCCCGATGGTCTCCCATATACTAAGTCTATTGAGCAACTGTTAAACTTTCATCGGGTTACGCCAGCAAAAACAACGTTGCTTATGTCCCTACACGACACGATTGCAGTACGACCAATTCAGGAACTTATGGAACTATCTCTCTTTTCTGGCGCGAAAGTAGTTCAATCTGTAAGAGAAGCACATGGGCCCTCGGCTTTCTTAGCTTGTGTTATGGACGTCGTTAGCCCCAAGCTCAAGGTTAAGACTGAGTTATCTCTACGATTAGGTCTATCGGATATGTCCATAAACCTCCAGATGATTCTGGATCTTGTACGTCATCTTATGCAATATCAGAAAACAACGCTCATAATCGATTCCGCAGTCCGTAAGTTATGTCAACCACTCATTGAGGTATTAAAAGCCTGTGCGACCCTATATACTGCCCCGATTAAGACATGGCGTGAAGACGGGGAAGGACTTAGTCGTCTTTCGGAGCAATGGGCTCTCTACGAGAATGCTATGTGCGCCATTATTTCGACTTCTCAAAAAATAGATGGATAGAAACAAAATGGACCAAACTTTTACCAAATCACAGTTGATTCCGAAAGATCTTTTTATTGGAGCTGAAGACCTCTTACAATGTGCTGATAAACATGGAACACAGTGCTATGTCTACGATCTAAAATGGATTTCCAAACGGTGGCGTGAACTAAAAATGATCCTGCCTGATGGATCTGAGTTATGTTACTCTGTTAAGGCCAACCCCAACCATCGGATAATCGAGACTCTCAATGGTATAGGAAGTTATTTCGACGCTGCTTCCATAGGCGAGATTAGAAGGTTGCTTGAACTTGGTGTTGATCCTGAAAAGATCTTTTATATTGCACCAGGGAAATTGCTTAAAGACATCGAGGAAGCGATGTTAGCAGATATCAAGGCCATTGTTATCGATTCTCCAGGGGAACTGGCAAGAGTAGTCAAAGCTGCCAAGCTCCTTAATAGATCACCAGCCATTATGTTCCGCCTCAACCCTGGAAAGAGAAGCAGCGGCTCTCTTTCCATGGCTGGAACAACGCAGTTCGGGATGATGAAACAAAACATTATCAATTGTTGGCAGACACTACTAAAGAAAGACAACAAAAATATCACATGCATTGGTCTGCATTGCTTTCAGGGAACAAATATTTTTGACACGAAGCGTATCGGAGAGGAGTTTAGGCGTGCTCTATCTGACTTTTCTGATATCTCTGAAAAAGTTGGTGCGATTATTGTAAAAGATAATCGAATAATATCACACGGC
>CAZHYX010000429.1:0-2306 GCA_964536675.1 uncultured Flavobacteriaceae bacterium | reverse complement strand
TATATGAGACTGCTGTATTCAAGATTAGGAACACCTGCTCTTAACGCATCTGACTTTTCTTTCAATCGTCCTTCTGGCGCATGCGAAACATGCAAGGGGCTTGGGTTTGAGATTGTTCCGGATATTGACGTACTTTTTGATTTTAACAAAACTCTCAATCAAGGCGCAATCAAGCACAAAACCTGGAAAGTGAAGAGTCGGTATTGGAATATAATCTTGGCAACCAACTTTTTTGATATGGATAAAAAATTGAAGGACTTTACAGAAGATGAGAAACACAGACTATTTTATTGCGAACCTATACGAGCCGGGAATGCGCAACCTGGATATGTGCAATCATTTTCTTATGAGGGAGTAGTCTCTCGCCTTTTAAAGAGACAAAATGACAGCAGGGGATTGACTGGAAATACATATGATGAACAATTTTTCTCAAAAAGGCAGTGCCAAGCCTGTAAAGGAGCTCGAGTTAATTCACGTGCGCGTCAAGTTCAGGTGAATAACCGCAGTATTGTCGATTTAGTAAATATGGAGATAGTCGAACTATTTGACTACTTGTCAAACATAGGAGGAAGCGTCGCAGATACGATCTTACCATATATGAACAAATTGCTGTGTCATATGATTGATTCTGGCATTGGTTATCTAACTATAAATAGATCAATTGGAACACTTTCAAGCGGGGAAGTACAAAGACTAAAACTAGCTAGACAGTTAGGGAGCTCTCTTACTGGGCTTATTTACGTACTTGATGAGCCAACAAGAGGACTGCATTCTAGAGATACCGAGAAACTGATTGCCATATTGAAGCAACTTAAAGAAAAAGGCAATTCTGTTTTAGTTGTTGAGCATGATATGGCCTTAATGCAAAATGCCGATTACATAATTGATATCGGCCCAGGAGCAGGAATAAATGGAGGAGAAGTTGTAGGGCAAGGAACTCCCTCAGAAATACAACAACTGGACACTATTACGGGGCAATATTTGTCTGCACGAAAAAGAGTTCGCAGGCACGTTCAATTTCTTAAGGATGTTGGTAGTTTTTTGCTCGTTGAAAACGCGACACTGCATAATCTCAAAAACATTGATGTCCAGATCCCTCGAAACGCTCTAACGTGCCTGACGGGTGTCTCAGGCAGCGGAAAAAGTTCTCTTGTTGATGTATTTCTTAAAAAGTACCGGGAAGCTACTGTTATTGATCAGAACCCAGTAGGTGTGAATGTTAGATCAATTCCGGCAACCTACACTAAGACTTTCGATGCTATAAGAAAAGAGTTCTCCAAGGCGACTGGTGTGGACCCATCCTTGCTCACATTTAATGGGATGGGGGCGTGTGAAGAATGTGATGGGTTAGGATACAAAATCATTGATATGCACTTTCTAGGGAACGTACGAGAGTTATGTCCTGTTTGCAAGGGAAATAGGTACATCTCTGATGTCCTTAAATACAAATATAAAGAGCTAACAATAGCCGGTGTTTTGGATTTAACCATCAATGAGGCTCTCCAATATTTTAACGATAGCTCTATTGTTAGATCATTGAATATTCTTGAATCAGTTGGACTTGGTTATTTAACACTGGGGCAGCCTTTGAGTACCCTTTCAGGTGGTGAGGCGCAACGCGTAAAACTCGCAAGCCGCCTAAGAAAAAGGGGGGATATCTATGTTCTTGACGAGCCAACTTCAGGGCTTCATATCGCAGATATTGATCGCCTGCTGAAAGTGTTGCATGAACTTGTGATGAAGAACAATACTGTAATAATAGTCGAGCATAATATAGATATTATTGCCAATGCAGACTGGGTTATCGATCTTGGTCCAGAGGGGGGCGAGGCTGGTGGTTATATTATTGCGGAAGGACCGCCCGAGCTAATCGCCAAATCCAATGATTCCTATACAGGACGTTTCCTTGCCGAACATTTCCGGGAAAGTAGCCATGAGAATTAATCACCTTCTAAAACAAATCGACTTTATGGCTAGTGTATCACGCCCTCCTGTCCCAAAGCTAATGAACTCCTCTCTAGTTCGGGAGTCGACGAATTTCGCGCGGTTATGGATTAGAACACACGGTTGTATCCACTCCATCAAGAACGGAGGCTGTGTGCCGTGTGACTACTGGACTGGTGATAAAATAACGCCAGAGGAGCAGCTGGAGGCATTAACTCGGGAGCTGGAATGACTCGAAAAAGATCCGCCCCGTCTGCTCCTTCTAAACACTAAGTGCTCGTCTTGAAATAAGTGTAACAAGATATGCCCTTGTTGCATATCTGAACTACCATTGTAATTGCTGGAAAATGCGACAGTTATTC
>CAZHYX010000428.1:0-2320 GCA_964536675.1 uncultured Flavobacteriaceae bacterium | reverse complement strand
TCCTTATCGCGGATTTATAAATCCGGTTTTAGTACCTGAAACCAATGAAAAAGGTGAAATAACTGATATTAAAGTTACACAACCTGAAGGTTTTGAAACGCAAATGTTAGAATATGCTAAGAAGTATAACTTTTTAGCTAGAGAGCTTTAATTAAATCATAAATAGGTTGTCTGAAATTTTAGACGGCCTTTTTCTATTCATAAAATGAAGGGAGTTGTAATTAAATCAACTGGTAGCTGGTACACTACCAGAACAGAAGACAATAACATTTACGAATGCAGAATTAGAGGGAAGTTCCGCTTGAGTGGCATTAAAAGTACAAATCCGGTTACTGTAGGTGATATTGTAGATTTTGAATTAGAAAAAAATAGTAATAATGGCATTATTACCAAAATTCATGACAGAAAGAATTATATTATTAGAAAATCGGTAAACCTATCAAAACAAACACATATTATTGCAGCTAATATAGATCAGGTTTTTTTATTAGTTACATTAGAAAACCCTCCTACTTATACTCCTTTTATTGATCGTTTTTTAGCCACCGCCGAAGCCTACTCAATACCTGCAATCATCATCTTTAATAAGATTGATATTTACGATAAAAAATTAGCAGAGCAAAAGCAACAACTTGAAAAAGTTTATAGAACTATTGGATATGAATGCCTTGATATATCAGCTATTGAAAAAATAAACATAGGTAAGTTAAAAATCATGATGAAAGACAGAGTGAGTATGTTTTCAGGTCATTCTGGTGTTGGTAAATCTACATTGATTAACACTATCTACCCTAAACTTAATTTAAAAACTGCTGAAATATCTACGCAGCATAAACAAGGACAACACACTACTACTTTTGCAGAAATGTTTAGTTTGCCTTTTGGCGGATATATAATTGATACACCCGGCATTAAAGGTTTTGGTGTAGTAGATTTTGATAAGGATGAAGTTGGTGACTTTTTTCCAGAATTTTTTGCCTTAAAACAAGATTGTAAATTTAATAATTGTTTACATGTTAATGAACCTGATTGTGCGATAAAATCAGCAATAGAAAAAGATGAAATTGCTAAATCTAGATATAGTAGTTATTTACAAATACTGAAAGGTGAACATGAGAATTATAGAGTAGATAATTATCTTTAGAGTTTAGAGTTTAGAGTTTAGAGTTTAGAGTTTAGAGTTTAGAGTTTAGAGTTTAGAGTTTAGAGTTTAGACAAAAAAAGTAGATAATAAAAAGGATACATCTGTATTCTAAAAAAAGTTCTCAAAATTAAAATAATACTAAACCGCAAACCTAAAAACTCCTAACCAAAAACATGAAAGCAGTTATTCAAAGGGTATCAAAAGCTTCTGTTACCGTTGACGGAAAAATTATTAGTTCAATTAAAAACGGACTTCTAATTTTATTAGGTATTACTATTGATGATAGTAGTACAGATATAGAATGGCTGTCAAAAAAAATTGTAAATCTTAGAATTTTTAATGATAATGATGCTATAATGAACGAATCAATTACAGATATTGATGGCAATATAATAGTGGTAAGTCAGTTTACATTACTGGCTAGTACAAAAAAAGGGAATAGACCATCGTATATCAAAGCTGCAAAACCCGATATTGCCATACCATTATATGAACAATTTATCTCACAATTAGAAAAAGAATTAGGTAAAAAAGTAGAGACAGGTATTTTTGGAGCCGATATGCAACTTGAAATTTTAAATGATGGACCTGTAACTATATTGATAGATTCTTTGAAAAGAGAATAATTTTTTTATTTTTACCAAAGCTAAACAACCCATAGCTATGAAAATTCAACCCACGATACTTCTACTCTTTTTGAGTGTACAATCTATTTTTTCTCAAGATATTGATTTGAGCATTTTAACTATTCCTGATAGTCTAAAACAAAATGCGAATGCTGTTGTAAGGCTTTACAACACTAATATTGAGTTAGAATCTTCAAGAAAAATGAAAATCAAAGTAAAAAAAGCAATAACAGTTTTAAATAAACTTGGTGACCACAATGCAGAAATTGTTGTTCATTACGACAAATCGAATCAAATTAAAAAACTAAAAGCATATATCTATAACGCATTTGGAGTTGAAATAAAACACATCTCTAAAAAATATTTTAAAGACTATAGTGCTGCTGATGGAATTTCTTTATTTAATGATGGTCGATTAAAGTACTATGAGCATATTCCTATATCATATCCTTATACCATTTATTATGAATATGAACTAGAATCGTCAAATACTGCCAGGGCAAACTCATACTTTTTTCAAATAAAAACAAGATAATCTTTTGAATTATAA
>CAZHYX010000427.1:0-2323 GCA_964536675.1 uncultured Flavobacteriaceae bacterium | reverse complement strand
GTGAACTGTTAAATATTGTTGAGTAAAAATTGATGCTTTCCGATAATTCATTGACTGCAATGTGTATATGAAGTCGTTTCATTTGATTTCTCCTGTTAACGTTGAATTTACCACCAAAATAGCGGGGGTATTCATAAGTTAAAGACGGAGAAACCGTAAAAAGGATGCAATTTTTTTAATTAATCTTCACAATCAGTACAGAAATTATCCGTTTTTTGATCATAATCGACGACTTCACCAGTATCATTCCGATAAATTGTACAACAGCTTATCATGCTTTCATGTAGTTTCTCCCTGCCACGTAAAATACGAGACTTAACTGCCGACATGCTCAAATCAAGTTCAGCAGCTACCTCTTTATATTTCTTTCCCTCTATTTCTGACAACATCAAAGGATGTTGATAAATCTCCGGCAAGGCTTGAATCATTGGTAACATACATTTTGAAAGTTGTTTAATTGTATTGGTATCTTCACTTTTTGCCAAAGTATCTTCAGGCAATTGTTCAAAGCTTCTTTTTGAACGATAATAATCTACAACTCTATTTTTTGTTACGCGATAAAGCCAGGATGATAGGTTATCAGGAGCAGCATTTTCCCCAACTGTCTTAGTTAGTTTTTCAAACACATCATTTAAAATATCTTCAGCATCTTCGGTTGTTGTAACCTTAGATTGAATAAATGAGAAAAGACTTTTCTGATATTCAGACCATGCTTTTTCTATTGTTGTCATTTCTAATTTATTTCTTGTAAATCTAGTGTGCCGTCTTTAGATCTTTCAGCAAAAAGCCAAGGCTATTGGTTTTTAAACAAAAGACGAAATTTGCTTATTCATTTTTTCCATAGGTCTTTAATTTCCAGATCTTATCACCATCAGAGTCTGTTCCTTTATATTCCAGAACGGCCCATATATTAGATTTGCCATCGGGTGAATGATAGGTTGCTGACGGGATAATAATATCAAGGTTCGATTTTACCGTAGTCAAAGACTCATTAGAATCCGAAGGGTATAACAATGAGGCGATTTTTATATCATCATTTCTTAAAATAGTTTGATATTCATAGGAATGGTAAGGGTCAGCAAACATAATTGATTCTTCAACATCTGAATGATCTATTGCTAATAAATGACCGACTTCATGAGTAATTAAGCCTTGTAATTCGGTTAAATTTTTTGGAATAGAGCTATTATTACTGTTATCACCTGCATTTATTATCATATGACCCTCTGTAACTTTAGGGTCTGTTCCTTTCCATTCAACTCCTGTAAAGGCACCGCCACTGCCATGTTTAGCACTATAAGCATTATTTGACCAAAAACCTATGGTGATAATACCATCGGAAGTATTATTAATATTATTGCTTGTTAACCCTTTGTAAACAAATTTGACCCCTGAAATATCAGACCATGAACGCATTGATCTTTTAATGACTTCAATCGTATCCTCTTCAGAAAAAGCGGATAAATTTTGATTGGTTGAATTATAAAACCATTCAACCGTATTGTCAGTGTAAGTTGGAGTGCTATCAGGGGCATTAAATGTTTTATATTTTGATTGTTTATTTTTACTATGCTTGATTTGATAATCACTGGCATAAGCCTTTGCAATTAGACTATTTTGAATCATGACTGCGAATATCAATCCAGGTAGTATTTTTTTCATTTTTATTTCCAAAATAGTTAACAATAAAATCTATAACTCTTTATTAGCAATAGATTTAATATCTTACTGCATTAATGAATTGATTGCCTATGACTTATACCCAAACGACATCAAACTGCGGATTGCAATTTTTGAAAATTGTCATTGTTGTTTTTGTTCACTGATGGAAACATAATACAAGCGAGGAAGACAGTAATCTAATAGATTTTAAAAAGCACTATCAACCATTGCATCTAGTCCAAACTCCCCATTAAATAACAGGAGATTAGTAGGTCTTTATATTGGGTGGAGAGGTAAAAGTATAGATGTTCCATGGATTGATAATATTACTTATTGGGATAGAAAAGCAGCTGCAGAAGAAGTTGGAAAAGGTGGTGTTACCAAATTATTACTAGCATTAGAAGAGATTGATAAAAAAAATGATAACAATGTATTAGTGACTATTGGGCATAGCTTTGGAGGAGCTATCGTTGTCAGCGCAGTCACGGACATTCTTATTGAGCGGACGATCGCTAAAAAGGAAACGGTAAAAAGTATTGGGGATACGATTATTGTTCTCAATCCAGCAATTGAAGCGAATCAAACCTTACCTTTAATCGAATCAGCAATAAATACAAGTTATTCAGATGATCTTTATATCTATTAGCAGTGATGCTGATAG
>CAZHYX010000426.1:0-2329 GCA_964536675.1 uncultured Flavobacteriaceae bacterium | reverse complement strand
CCGTAATGCCAAGGGGATATACCATATAATAAAATCCATGATGAGGAAAATTTGGAGCCAAAGCCATATAGTCATCAAAATACTGCTTGAGTCTGATAGCCCATCCTCCCTTGCTATCCCAAAATCCTTGAGCGGAACTGTCTCCAAAAACAACTATTTTTTTCTAATAAATTTTTACCCATAATCTATTAAACCCATTAATTAAATTATCTAATAATATCTCTGGTTAAATCGTAAATAAAATTAAAATCTCCATCTCCCTCTAAGACAATATCAAAATTCTTTTCGTAATCCCCTCTCAATCTATTATAATCAAAATTCAAAAAACCTATTTTTAAAAGATTATTATAATCAAAACCCTTAATCATCTCTATATCTCCAATATTATCGCCCAACAAAACTACATTTTTTCTATCTTTAATAATTTTATAAACTTCAGGAATCTCTTGTAAAATTATTTCATCTTTATTTAAAGAATGAATGGTCTTACCCTTCAATGAAATAGCTTTTCCATTTTTATCCCAATTAAATTGATTAGTAATATAAAAAATATTCGGATAATCTCTTTTTATTTTTTGGAAAAATAATTGAATCGCATCTCCGCAACCACTCGCTGAAAAAATAACCAATGGAATATTATATTGATAAAGAAAGTCTACAAATTGGACAATACCACTCCTAAACCTAACAACTCCATTTTTTACAATATCTTCTAAATCAGATTTAGATAATCCTGATTTAATTAATAACTTAGAATGAGTTTCCCGCCATTCTTGCATTGCCTTTTTTCTTTCTTCAACTGGAATACTTAAGTCTATTTCAATAGAATAATATTTGTTAAATAGAGCATTAGCTTTTTCCGCATAATCTTTGCTCAAGTGCTTTCCGTCTCTTAACATGGCTATAATAGAGGGTGTCTTGATTCCATTAACAACTCCATAGGTTAAAGTTCTATCAAAGTCAGCTAAAATATATAATTTCTGATGACCACCTTTTTCAATTTCTATTTTAATTTTTTCTAATTTTTTATAATCTGAAATAATAACTTTCATAATTTTATTAAATTCTCTCAACTTCCTCTAAAATTTTATTAAAAAACTAACTCAATTTTATAAAAATAATCTCAATCAAGACGAAATGGTTTAATTTGGCCTTGATTTAGTTTTATTGCGCACACCCCTTTAATGCCAAAAATAATCCCTACTCGTTTATCACATCTCGGACATAAAACGTTTGTTCCAATCTTAATACCTTCTGCTAAATTAACATAATCAGATAAAATACGCGGTAAATAACATTTAATAAGCTTCCCTTTTCCAATCTTTCTATATTTAAACAAAATAAACCCGCACCGACACTCAACTTTAACTACTCGCATCTTCATAATTTTTTAAAACTAACACTTTTTTATTTCTTCTGTCTAACTTAAAAATCCAATAGATTAAGCCCAACTTCATTATCAAGGCAACGATCAACCTCTCCTTCAATTAACTCAATTACCCCCTCAAAGGTACCGCTGACATAAGCGTAATTAAGATGACCTCCAAAACATTTATAATTATTATCGCATAAATTAATATGTAAATGAAGGTAAATTTTATCATTCATAGTGGTAATATTTCCACAAAGAGAGGTAATTTCAAAATTATCTTCTAATTTATTAGCATAATATTTTTTCTCTTTAGAATCAAAAAGCCCAATTTTAACTCGATTGGTCGCTCCAATACCCGTTATAATGCCCAATTTAATATTTTCTTTCTCGCAAAAATTTCTTAAAGATTCTATAATCTCTTCTCCTCTATCAATACGAATTAAATATCTATTATTAAACTTTTTTGATTTCATATTTAAATTTCTTAAATTTCGCCAACTTCAGCTTAAATTTTCTTAAAATTAACTAAATTTAATATTTCATTAATCTTATTATTTTGTCCGATATTGACATTTGACGCTAACAACTTTCACAAAAACTTTTTATTCTAACTTAGATCAATTTAAAAGCATCAAGAATAACTTTTTTATAATAAACCCTTGAGTTCGATAATGAGTAAACATCTATAATTTATTTCCTAAGTTTTTTAAATCTTCTCAACTAACAACCATAAATTTTGGTTATTGATTTTTACTTCATTTTCAATATTTAATTTCTCTTCCAAAACAAAGTTTTGGGTCTTAGTTTCTGTTAAGATAAATTTTTTGTTTTTCTCTAAAATTTTATTCAGCTCTGGAGTTCCAAAATATTGAACCAAGATTTTATCTTTAGGATTCAAATTCGCTTTCTTTCTCATCCCTTGAATCTGGCGAATCACTTCTCGTACCATACCTTCTT
>CAZHYX010000425.1:1360-2346 GCA_964536675.1 uncultured Flavobacteriaceae bacterium | reverse complement strand
AATATAAGTAAAAAAGGAACAATTTATATGACTAGTTTTATGGTTAAATTGGTATAACAACTAATATTTTAACCTAGCATATATGTATAGATTTAAAACTACACTTCTACTTGCTTTTTTAAGCATATCAAATCTTCAAATCAGTGCAACCAATTATTATGTATCAAATTCAGGTAGTGATTCAAATGATGGATTAACATCTGACAATGCTTTTGAAACTTTACAACATGTAGCCGATATTGTAGTTGCTGGTGATACCGTTTTTGTTGAAGATGGAACGTATGTAGGTTTTGATTTGAGAAATAAAAATGGTACTAATAGTAATCCTATTGTTTTTAAAGCATCAGGAAATAATGTATTAGTCAATCAAAAAGGACCTCAACGAGATGATATCATAAATATTGAAAATGCTGATTATATTATTATTGATGGATTTATTACCAACAATGCTCTTGGAAACGGTAATGGCATCCGAGTAGTACTTTCTGATAATTGTATTATCAGAAACAACTCCTGTGATAATAATGCCGAAAGAGGTATTTTTACTGCTTTTACTGACGATATTCTCATTGAAAATAATGTATGTACCAATTCTATTGATGAACATGGTATCTATGTATCTAATAGTTCTGACAGACCTATAATCAGGTATAATGAATGTTATGGTAATAATAATATTGGTATTCATTTAAATGGAGACCTATCTGCTGGTGGAGATGGTATTATTAGCGATGCACAAGTATATGGAAACATTCTCCATGACAACAAACTTGGTGCTGGTATTAATATGGATGGCTTACTAAACCCCATAGTTTATAATAATTTAATTTATAATAATCATTTTTCGCAAGGCATTGCTCTTTTTCAGCAAGATGGTGCTATTGTAACTAGTGGCGCAAAAATATATAACAATACGATTATTGTTCCTTCTGATGGCAGATGGGGAATATTGGTAAAGGATGGTGCCAACATAAATACTGAAATTT
>CAZHYX010000425.1:0-1348 GCA_964536675.1 uncultured Flavobacteriaceae bacterium | reverse complement strand
CAACCAGCATGCATGGAGAGGTTGTATAGCTGTTGAATCGACTTCACAATTTACAAGTGATTATAATGTATTGAATGATAAAATGAGTGCTAATGGTGATGGCTCAACAATTACCTTAGCAGCATGGCAAAATCTGGGTTTTGACAATCATTCTTTATTGGCAGATGCATTGACTTCTATATTTGTAAATCAAGCAACAAATGATTATCAATTGGCTATAAACTCGCAAGCAATTGATGCAGGAACTAACCTTGTTAATTCAATAGTTACTATTGATTTAAATCAACATACAAGACCAAGTGGATTGGGTTATGACATCGGTGCTTATGAATCTAACTCTACATTATCAATAGGCGATATTTCCTTAATTGGTTTTAAAATATTCCCAAATCCCACTTCAGATTATTTTTCATTAAGATATGACAAAACACAAATTTCAATTAAAGTCATTAATTTATTTGATATGAATGGAAAATTAGTAAAATCATTTAAATCTACTGATACTCTGAATGTTTCAGGGCTGTCTAGTGGTTTATACTCTTTTTACATTCTACTTACTGATAATACTTTATTTCAAAAAAAAGTGATAATTTATTAAACAAATCTCCTACTAATTATAACTTGACTTTCTCATAAAAAACAACTAATTTCGTTTATCATCAATTAAAAAACATTAAAACGATTTTTTACTCAACCGTTAGTGGCAACTGGAAAACGAATAATCAAAAGAGAATGAAATTGAAGAAAATATACCTTACAATCGGAATGATTTTTAGCATTCTAACAACATTCTCATCTTGTAATAGTCAAGGCAATACAAAAAATGCGCAAAAACTAATAAAACAAGATTATAATATTGGTCAAAAAACGGAACTTGATTTAAAAGCAACTGTAATTTACCAAGACAAAAAGGACAACCTATGGTTTGCTAGTAAAGAAAAAGGTGTTTACAGATATGATGGAGAAAACCTTTTTCTTTTCACTTCAAATGATGGTCTACATAGTTACAGTATAATAAGTGTTCAAGAGGATAATTTAGGGAATCTTTATTTCGATACTCCAGAAGGCGTTTACAAATATGATGGAGGAAAATTTAACACATTGCCTGTTGCTGAAAGGAAGGAATCAGAGAATGAGTGGAAATCTGAACAAGGAGATTTATGGTTTAGGATGGGATGGAATAAAAATGGACCTTACCGCTTTGATGGGAAAAATCTATATCATTTAAAATTTCCAAAAAATAAAATGGAAGATGAATTCTATAAGAAATACCCAAATGCATCCTTTAATCCTTATGCTATTTATTCAATTTATAAAGACCGTAAGGGTAATATCTGGTTTGGCACAT
>CAZHYX010000424.1:0-2359 GCA_964536675.1 uncultured Flavobacteriaceae bacterium | reverse complement strand
ACTTCTATAGCCGCTTCGACTGCAAGATTCCGTTTCTAAACGGTGGCTTGTTTGACCCTATCAATAACTATGACTGGGTACATGCCGACATTCTTCTTCCGAGTGAGCTATTCTCAAACAGTGAGAAGACAAAGGAAGGCGATATTGGCACTGGCATCCTGGATGTCTTTGACCGATATAATTTCACGGTGAAAGAGGATGAACCTTTGGAGAAAGAGGTGGCAATTGACCCGGAAATGCTGGGGAAGGTTTTTGAGAACTTACTTGAAGTCAAGGACCGGAAATCTAAAGGGACTTATTACACCCCTCGCGAAATAGTCCATTATATGTGCCAGGAGAGTCTCATTAACTATCTGGACACCGCGGTTAACACCAGCGAAGTCCCACTGGCACAGAGTCGCCCTCCGCAGGGGAAATTGTTCGGAACGCCTGACCCGCAGCAGACTGCCTTCAAGGCTCCGTCATATAGAGTGTTGGTGCCACGTGAAGATATTGAAGCTTTCATCCACACGGGGGAACTTGCCATTGAGCACGACAGCCGGGTAGAGAGTTATGGGAGGGAAACGGAGCGCTACTCGTATAGACTTCCGGAGAGTATCCGTCGCAATGCAAAGTTGATTGATGAGAAACTCGCTGCCGTTCGTGTGTGTGACCCGGCCATTGGCTCCGGAGCATTTCCGGTAGGATTGATGACCGAAATCGTCCGCTCTAGAAACACGCTTACCACCTACTTGGCAGATAAAGAGGGGAGAACGAATTATAACTTCAAACGCCATGCTATTCAAAACTGCCTTTATGGCGTGGACATTGACTCCGGCGCGGTGGAGATTGCCAAGCTCCGGCTCTGGCTTTCACTCGTGGTTGACGAAGAGGATATAAAGCAGATTAAGCCACTGCCAAACCTGGATTACAAAATTGTGTGTGGCAATTCCCTTCTAGGTGTACAGCGTAACATGTTTAACAACGAGCTATTCAAAAGGATGGAAGAGCTTAAGCCACTCTATTTCAACGAGACGAGTGCTACGAAGAAGCAGTCATGCAAGAGCGAGATTGATAGCTTAATCAATCAAATAACGAATAACAATCAGAACTTTGATTTTGAAGTGTATTTCTCTGAGGTTTTCCATGAAAAAGGTGGTTTTGATGTTGTTATTGCCAATCCACCATATGTGTCAATGAAAAAATTCCCAAAAGACGCACGCTCTAGGAAATATAAAGATTATCTTCTAGAAAGTTATTGTACGTTTGCATCAAAATCAGATTTGTACTGCTGTTTTTTTGAGAAATCGTTAGGCAGTAATTCTGTGAAATCAGTCCTGAGAAATGACGGAATATTGACTTTCATTTGCTCTTCAACTTTCTTTTGTGAACCAAGCTTTAAAAAGTTAAGGGAATTAATGTTGGATAACCAGATACTACTATTGTCTGTGCCGAGGGGAGACGTATTTGAATCCTCATTGGTCAATACAGCCGTTGTATCTATCAAACAAAAGGACAAACACGGGCCCGAAATTATTGAACTGTATGAAATTGACAAAGAGAGGAAGATATCAAAAACAGGATTCATAGAGCAAGAAGCTCTGAAAAATTTAGGTCTCTTCTTGAATAATAACAGTGAATTGGTAATAAATATCTTGGAGAAGTTCGGTTTGCTAAGCCCACAAAATCGATTCCTGAATCTGAAAAATATATTGACAATTAATAACGGCATCGCGACGGCAGACAATGACTTGTGGCTATATGAAAAAAATAACTATAGTTCAGAGAAATCATGGTTAAGTAACAAGGAATTTAACAACAAAAAGAATGTCAAGGACTTTTACAGAGGCGACACCGTAAGAAGATGGTTTATCTCGAAGCCAAATTCTACAATTAACTATCTTCCGGATTTAATGAAAAAGCACAGGTCAACAGCAAGACCAAAGACGCCCAATTTTTTTGAAACTAGAAAGTTAGTCTCTCAGCTTGTCGGTGAAAAATTAAGAGTTGCCTATGACGATGTAGGTCGATATTTTGATATAAACGTAAATTTGATCTATCCTAAGGCTGATTCTTACGATTTAAAGTTCATTCTATCCTTCTTGAATTCCAAGCTTCTGAACTTCGTACTGGATAACCTCAGAAGCAATATCAGCTTAACGTTAACACTACTCTATAAAATTCCCATCCCGCGACTCTCTTCACATGAACAAGAACCTTTTATCGATCTTGTTGACCAAATCCTCGCTATTACCAAGGATGGAGATTACCCCTCTAACCTTGCCAAACAATCCAAAGTTAGAGAATGCGAACGCCAGATTGATCAGATGGTATATGAGCTTTATAGACTTACGCCGGAGGAGATTACGGTGGTGGAGGG
>CAZHYX010000423.1:0-2360 GCA_964536675.1 uncultured Flavobacteriaceae bacterium | reverse complement strand
GACCAAGAGAGAGCCGGAACCCGATGTGGCTATTACGGGCGCCAGGCGTGAACCTGCGGCGGTAAGCCGAACGCACGTGCTGCCCGCTGAGGAGCCACGAGCCGCCACGCAAAACACGGTACTCACCTGACTCTGCTCCCTCCGGGTTTTGCACGGGACTTGTCGGGTAATCGCCGTACCAGTCCTGACACCACTCCCACACGTTGCCATGCATTTGGTATAAACCCCATGCATTTTTAGCTAAGGCTGTTACGGAAACCGTCTTCTCTCGATATAAGCCTTTTTTACCGTTAGCGTAGGGGTAATTCCCATCATAGTTGACTTGCTCTGGAGTGATATTCTCCCCGAATGAAAACGGTGTGGTTGTGCCTGCTCGACAGGCATATTCCCATTGTGCTTCGGTGGGCAACTGAGCGGATAATTCTGGGATCAGTGGGTTGAGTTTTTTGATAAATACTTGCACATCATCCCAACTCACTTGCTCAACAGGGTTTTGGAGGTCTTCGTTAAATCTTGCGGGGTTTCCCCCCATCACGGCTTGCCAAAGTGCTTGCGTACAAGCGGTATCCGCTAACCAGTAGCTTTGGCTTAACGTAACTTCATGTTGTGTTTCATCACCGCCTCTCTCTATTTCTGATGTGAGCGACCCCATCATAAACGTACCTGCTGAAATATAACGAAAACGTTGTGTGATGCCTTGTACAGTTATCTCGGTATAGATGCCTTGACTATCACGCTCTAGTGTTCCGCCCCACACGGGATAATACACACGGATTTGTTGCCCTTGATGATCCGCTTCGAGATACAAGCCCTGTGCATCACGCCCAATATTCTCTGCCCAATCGGGTTTGGTGAGGGTGGCAATGGTGAAGCTTTCGGTGCCTGTATCGAGGGTGATGGCTTTTCTGAATTCAGGGATTTCTGTTTCTTCCGAAATATCCAGCACTACGTTACTCGGCTTTATCGTTGCTATTGAATAATTAAACTCAGACTGTAGGAGATGGAACCCCCTGCTTTCAATTTGCTTTGTTAGCCCGTTATCGGGACAAATGATTAAGCCTTTATCTGTTTGCAATAGATTGTAGGTTTGCTGTTTTTCTTTGGCAATATCAACAAACTGAGCAACCTCCTGAATAGAGACATTGTTGGGTAATGGAATAGCTCTCCAGTTTTCACTTTGGAGCTTATCCTTGTGAAGTTGCACAAAACAAAAAGCGGCTAGCTCTCCGCCCATTTCCTGTTCTTCAAGAAAGCTTCGCATCCAGTTTTTCAGGCTTGTATTATCAGGCTGTTGATATAGCGTTTTCGCAAGCCTTTGTAAATAACGAAGGGCTTCTTCTCCCCCTTCAATGTCCCTGAATGCCATCAAGTTTATGCGCTCATAAGCGTGTATGGAACGTGCTAATGGGGCATGATGATCCTGTACGATTTGAATCACTGCATCTTGTTCTGCATGTTGCCATTTTTTAAAGGCATCCCGATAAGGCGTTAGCGCAGCCGCTTTGATATAGAGGTATTCCCCATCATCGGTAGTGTCTGGATGATTCCAGAAAGCCGCTTCTACACTGACATCATAATCAAAGTGTTGCCTGACACGACGCAGTAAGCCCTTTTCTATACGATAGGTGAAGGATAAGGCGGTCAATATTTTTTTAACCGCTTTTTGCTGGATGATGGACGGAGATTCTGTCACCGCGACAAAACGACTTCCCACTCGTTCCAAGCCTTGATCCCAACTGAAGACATCTAGCCCCTTAACATTAAGGGTACTTAATTCATCACTGCCAGCGGGTGATAGTATCAGCACGGGGGTTTTCGCCCTCTTTAATCGATTAATAAATGACTGCCAAATATCAGTAGATGCTTGCCCAGACAACACACCGCAATCACTTAAGAGAACCAGTGCCGTCTTTTCATTCGGCATTCGCCAAG
Source organism: uncultured Flavobacteriaceae bacterium (assembly GCA_964536675.1). Classification (GTDB taxonomy): domain Bacteria; phylum Bacteroidota; class Bacteroidia; order Flavobacteriales; family Flavobacteriaceae; genus Aureibaculum. The sequence continues at coordinate 428 of CAZHYX010000423.1, read as the reverse complement.
GTTCAGGTTGGCTGAAGATTTTTCCAAAAGTGCGTACTTTTCCTCCGGGGTAGTCTTCTATTTTTTGCCACTCCACATTGCTTTCACCCCAGAAGCTTACTAAATCCTGATAAAGCTGTTTGTAGTCATTTCTGGAAAGACTTAAATAGTCAGGCGTATCAACCAACATGCGTATCTTGCTAATGCGTCGCTGGGTTGTTTTATAAGGAATCTGTTGAAGTAGTTTGCCTTGTTCCAAATGGTTTAGGTAGCGATCAATGTCTATCTCATTGCCTGAGTAGTCTTGTGTCAGAGTTTTTCTGATCATTGCCCATAGCTTGGGTTGGCGAGTTAATGCTTGCCAATTCGGAAAGCTGGCTTGCTTATCATACGGTTCTTCGCTTTCTAGGATAGATGTCTCCGCTAACCATTTTGGGTCTCCTTTGCGC
>CAZHYX010000422.1:2107-2381 GCA_964536675.1 uncultured Flavobacteriaceae bacterium | reverse complement strand
GTGTCATATACACTGCAGTACGATCAGAACGCAGTACTATTTTTTCATCTAGACCGTCTTCAGTTAGATCAATCCAAACGGAGCCATCATCTTTTCTAAAGAAAACGCCTTTTTCTAAACCATCTGCTACTACATCTTTTCCTAAAAGGTAGGTATTACTTTCATAATAGTTCTTGTCAAAGTTTACACCTAGTTCTTTATAGGTTACATCAAAACCATCATAAACCCATTGGTTCATTTTTTTCCAAAGTTGTACGGTTTCTTTGTCGCCTGC
>CAZHYX010000422.1:0-2097 GCA_964536675.1 uncultured Flavobacteriaceae bacterium | reverse complement strand
GACCTCTTTGTCACCATTCTCCCATTTACGGAGCATTTCTTGCGCTTCTAATAAAATTGGAGCTTGTTTTTTTGCTTCGTCATTTGTTTTTCCTTTTGCAACTAAAACACCAACTTCTTTTTTATATTCCTGATCAAATTTTACATAATAATTACCAACTAGCTTATCACCTTTTAAACCAGTATTTTCTGGAGTTTCTCCATTTCCATAACGTTGCCAAGCCAGCATACTTTTACAAATATGAATACCTCTGTCATTGATAATTTGGGTTTTATAAACTTTTTTACCTGAAGCTTTTAAAATCTCAGCAACCGAATAACCTAATAAATTATTACGAATATGACCCAAGTGTAATGGTTTATTTGTATTTGGAGAAGAATATTCTACCATAACTGATTTAGTATCCGATGTAGCGGAAGTAAACCCAAAATTCTCATTGTTATATATATCTTGAAAACTGTTTAAGAAATGTTCATCGCTAAAGACCAAGTTTAAAAATCCTTTTACAACATTAAAATCGGTTACTTCTTCAACATTTTCTTTGAGGTAGTTACCTAAATTTGTACCTATTTCAACCGGATTTCCTTTGATAATTCTTAAAAAAGGAAAAACAACAATGGTTATATCGCCTTCAAAATCTTTACGCGTTGCTTGAAACTCTACAGATTCAATCGTCGCATTATATATTTTTTTAAACCCTTTTTGTACAGCAGATTTTAATATTTGTTGGATATTCATTTAATATGAAAAATTTAAGAAGCAAAAATAAATAAATAAGAACCAATTTACTATTTTTATTGACGATAATTAAGTTAAGATACTGAAATAAATTCAGCATAAATGAAACGAGTATGTTAAAATTTTTCACATCCAAAGGAATGATTAACCTGTCTGCGGCAAGTAGGTAGCGAACAGTCCCGTCCCGAGAATTCAGGATCGGGAACCGTAAAAAACAATAAATATAAACACATGAAAACTGACAAAACAAAAGTTAAGCGAGCGCCAAAACGTGGGCATTATGACGCCAAAACTATTTATAAAATTTTAGACAATGATTTTATTTGTCAAGTAGGGTTTGTATATAATGAATATCCTGTAGTAATACCAACTATTTATGGCAGAAAAGATGACTATATTTATTTTCATGGAGCTAGTGTAAGCAGAATGCTGGTAACTATGGAAAAAGGAATAAACATCTCTATAAATGTTACACAAACTAACGGAATTGTACTAGCGCGTTCTGCATTTCATCATTCTTTAAATTATCATTCGGTTACTGTTTTCGGTCAAGCAGAATTAGTTACAGATGCAAATGAACGGATGGAAGCATTAAAAGTAGTTTCAGACCATATTATTCCTATGCGTTGGGAAGAAGCCCGTTTGCCAAATGCCAAAGAATTGAAAGCTACCAAAATATTAAAATTAAAAATTACTGAAGCTTCTGCAAAAATTAGAACAGGTCCGCCAATTGATGATAAAGCAGATTATAATTTAGATATTTGGGCAGGCGTGATCCCTATAGAAAAAAGATATGGAGAACCTATTGTCGACCCTGATTTAAAAATTGGAATACCTATTGCTGAAAGTGTACTTAAGTTGATAAAGGATAATTAATTATTGTCATTCCTGCTTAAACAGGAATCCAGAATAATATAAGATGAAAAAATACACCATCCAAAAATCACCATTTGTTGTACCAACAACTGATGGTAAGTTAATTGAAGAGCACTTTGGTTTAACTTCTGATGTGAATTCAAAAATTAGTATAGCTCACATGATAGCTCCATCTGGTTGGAGTGAGCCTTTTCAAACGCCAGAATTTGATGAATATACATATATCATTAAAGGTAAAAAACAATTTATCATTGAAGATGAAACAGTTATTTTAGAAGCTGGGCAATCCATTAAAATTGAAAAAAATATAAGAGTTCAATATTCAAATCCGTTTGATGTTGTATGTGAGTATTTAGCGATTTGTTTACCTGCTTTTTCACCGAAAGCTGTACATAGAGAAGAATGACAAGGCAAACGTATCTAATTTTTTCACCACTAATTTACTAATTATTTTTAGACATTTTGATACAAATTTAAATAGTG
>CAZHYX010000421.1:0-2401 GCA_964536675.1 uncultured Flavobacteriaceae bacterium | reverse complement strand
TCCGCATGTAGGGTGGTGTGGGGAGGGCTGGAGAGAAACCAGCCCTTACCCGATTTAGGCTTTTTCACAATACTAACTCGTATTAATAGGACTCTTCTTTAGCTATTACAAACAATTTAATGAAAGCGACTAAATTGGAGAATTATTATTTTAAGCAAGAAAATTCCATTTCAGAAGTAATACGACATTTTTCTTTATTCATTTTTATTATGGGAACTCCTTTTGTTTTCATTTTTAAGTTAGTTTTCTTACATACAAAAGCCGCTTTTATATGTGCATCTTTATCCGCATTATCCATTGCTTTTTCAATAGGTTGATAACAAAAATAACCTTCACCAACAACTTTTAAGATTGGAAAACCATCGTCATTTGCAAGTACCGCATCTGGAGAACCTAAAATCAGTATCAAAAAAATTATAATGTTCTTTGGATCCTTTATGATAGATTGATAGTTAGTGAATGTGCTGTTTCTCATGATAAGTTTTTTCACTATAAATTTATATTTTGTTACACAATAGCTCCGCCATCGCCTGTGTAATAGGCTGTTTTGTTTCCTGTTCGATAAACAACCACTGTCCGGCGGGATTAATCTCAAGGAAAACATACTCACCTTTGGGTGTCAACCGCAGATCAATTGCACCATATTGTAATCCTAATATATCCATTAAACGTATAATTTTTTCCTCAACTACTTTTGGTAATTTAATCGCCTGCATTTTTGCATTGGCTATATCCATTCTCATGTCCACTTTGTAGGCGGTTTGCTGTGAGTATATAGCCGCAGGAAAAAATTGTTTACCAATCATGGTTAATCGGATGTCATATTCAGCAGCTATATATTCTTGAAATATCACTGGAGAATAGCAAACTGCTTCCAGCATCTCTAGTTCATTTTTTTTTAAAAGTCTAGTTTCTCGCCAATGTTCTTCAGTTGCTGAAAACGATTTATAAATCGTATTTTTATATCCATTTGTATGAATAAATGCTTCCGCTTCCTTTTTATTATTGGTAATTAATGTATTTGGAATTTTCAAACCCACCTGCTGAGCAATTCGAAGTTGATATGCTTTTCGGTGGGCAACTTCATCGCAATTCGGCGGATTTACCCAAAAAGCATCGAGAGAATACCATAGACCTGTAAAAGCTTCATAACACTCGTTCAAAGTGAAATGTTTATACTCTTGAAAAAGTTCGTCATGAGGAATAAAAGGTTGTGGACGTCGCCACCAGACTGATTTACATGTTGACAAATCCAGTTTAGAACGATCTTCAAGAATAATAGAAGATTTGTAGTTGCCAGATGCAGAATAGGCAATAGATAACATCTGATTTCTTGGAAATTGAGAAAGATCTAGCAAAGTAAATAGCTCTCTACGCTGAGTTAATTTATCTATAACAGCCTTGGAGTGCTCATCGTTATGGGAAGAAATAATAAGAATCATTGATAGTCTACAATAAAGATTGGAGGGCGTGGAAAACCGCCCTCCAAGAATAATTAAAAGTATTTCTATGACTGAGTGCTTAGGAGGCGTTGTAATTCTTGATCTAAAGATTGATGCTCCTGTTGCAATTCCTGAAAACGTATTTTCTCTTCAGCCGTGAGTTGATTTTGCTGATTAGCCTGTTCCATTTCCAATAAAGCTGATTCAACCTGTCCAATGGACTCTTGAATCCTTTGGATTTCTTGCTGATGTGCTTCTGGAAAAGAACCTGCCCAGGTATTAGAATGGTGCGGTGTTGATAGTACAAAGGGCGCAGCTCTTGCAGTAGGACTCATTTCAGCTGGATTTATACGATTATTCGTAAAATCAATATTACCTCGATCCGATACTGGGTTTTTATCTAGCCCTGGACTTTTGATCGGATCAATCAAGGGAGAAGTTCCGATCGGATCATCACTGAACTTTAATGTACCGATTGGATCGTCTCTAAACTTTAGTTTGGGATCATCAATAAATTTCAATGTACCGATTGGATCATCCCTAAACTTTAACTTTGGATCATCAAAAAATTTTAACTTAGGTCTACAATCAGACTCGTTATCATAAGCATAACCCAGTGCATGATGATCGAGCAAATTTGCAGGCGTAATTGAGTTTCCCGGAGAAGAAAAGGGACTCATAGGATCATTAAGATTATGTCCTGATGGACCGCCCGTTACAGGCAAATAACTAGCTCCAGGATGTGTGCGCTGCCAATCGGCCCAAAGCTTGTCAATAAAACAATGATGTAAGAAAAAGACGGGGTCATTGGGCGAACTAGCCGGTAACATTGAGCCGCCTACCCAGACATGTGCAAGATTGTGTAACTGTGGTCCATTAATCCATCCTTCCAGTCGATTTCGAAAACCACTAGAGGATGTATTCCAGGGGGCAGAGTCGTAAACAGTTTCAGACATTGC
>CAZHYX010000420.1:0-2443 GCA_964536675.1 uncultured Flavobacteriaceae bacterium | reverse complement strand
CAGGTTTATTGTAAACCTGCATTTCTGAACCCAGCTTTTCTTTTAAAAAAGATTTCAACCATATACTTCCTGTTCCGTCTGAGGATGGTAAAAAACTAAACGCGCCTATACCCACCTCTTCATTTGACTGATCATATGGATTCAGTTCATTCTGTTGATTATAAAAACCGGGATAAAGCGCATACGCGCCAAACACGGGGCGGGTCTTCTCTGACAGCTCAGGTGTTACACCCTGCAGTTGAATTAATGCATCACGATAGCGGTGCAATTGATTAATTGCATCATCAGGGACAAGATCGGGTTCTTTATCTTTTTCTATACGATACTTCGCATCAAATAACCAGATTATTTGAGAAGCACTATCAGTTCCTGGAATGGTTGCCTCTAACAAAATATCCGGCTTTTGTGCTGTCGTCCATGTTTTAATTGATGATGAGTTTCTTTTAAACTCACGCTCATGAAGCAACTTTAATGTAATGCCATCCTCCCTGCTAAACTCAAATGCTCCAGCCAAACCATCTTTCATAGTTACTTCAAGTCCCTGTTTATTTAATAATGCTTTCTTATGCTCCTTTTCCTTAAAACCAAGTTCAATGAGAATATTTTTTATTTCTAAAAAACACCAGACCTCATACAACTCCGCCACATTTCTTAATGACAAACTGGCATCATTACCCAGAAATTCAAGATACCATTTCAACTGCTGCCAAACTTTATACACTTTTGCATAACCCGGTTTTTGTTGAAGCACCAGAGATTCCCTGCTTAAGCCGGTATAATCACCCACTTCCTGAAACATCGTATGGTTCTGATATTTTCTTAATGGTGCCTGCCAGCTATCAAGTTGCTGAAAAAAACTATCGGATAATCGTTGCTTATCCCGTGTCTTTTCCATTTCATTTGCAATACGTTTTATATCGGTAAGTTTTCTAACGGATACTTTAATCACTGCTTTAATAAAACGATTTTCAGGTGTATCAATACTCTGTTGTTTTTTTTCTACTTTAAACCGTTTATTTCTCAAACCATTATGCTGTGCCTGCCTTACAGATATTTCAAGTTTCGGGCTTAATTTACCTTTTAATTTTTCCGCTTTTAAAGGCCTTACAATTTTAACCAGATGACTGTGAGGTGCATTTACAATATGTTTTAAACCTTTTTCAAGATCCAAACGCAAACGCTCAAATTGAGACAGCCATAATAATAAAAAAGGTGCATAAGGTTGCTTTACAGATGAAACACTCTGTTGTGTTTTTTCAGCCAGTTTAAAACGCCATAAGGGGTACTGCTGATCAATCAGCCTGTTCATCTGCTTTAAATCAGACGTCATATCGATTTTAGTCGGCAACACCTCGAATGAAACCGTCTGTATATTATTTTTATTATTTACCGGGTAATGCAGTTCAATACTGAACCAGCCGATATCATTACCCGTATTCACAGTTGCGCGTAATGAATGGCTTCTCTCACTATAATGGAAGGCATCCTCGATACTTTTGAGAGGATGAATGACTTTAGGGTGGTTTTCTAAAAAGGAAGGCTTTAAATTCTCGTCAAAAATAAACTCTATATCATATTGTTTATTTTCAAAAAATAATGGTTCTTCACAGGCATAAAAATCTGATTTTATAGACGAGTTAAATAACTGAACCGGCGGATGAAAATTAATAATCGACTCAGGTGCCGGTTTATTCCGATGAGCCATGGTGCGACAAAGCTGCCTCTGACTGGCATCTAAATCTTTAACCCATATTACACATTCAAAATCCGAGGTTTTAATGGCCGCTAATTCAGGCATATTACCGACGAGCCACTAAGGCCAAAAACTTGTAAAAGTATTCAATTCAAGTCGGCCGGACATCCAATCTAACTTTGCCCTGGTTCTGCAGTTAATATCCGTAATGTCAGAGCCATCTTTTTTAACACGATAAAAATCTTTTCTATTAGCACCCCATATTTCATTCAACTCATTAGCCAATAGAACAGCTAATTCAGTTAATAAATTTTTTGCTTCATCATCTTTTTTAATCGTCAATTTGTCTTCATCACCGTCTATACGCGGTAACACTTTCGACATTAAAAAATCATCCCATACAGCCTGCAACTGCGCCTTATCCTGCGGATTAAAGCAAACAACCTGCAGCAACAATTCATTAAGTGCACGATAGGCCAGTTCAAACGGGGTTGATTTTAACAACCCATTAATTGTCTCTAAAAACTTAATGCTTTTTTCACCATCGGGGTCAACTGTACCCATCAGATCTTCCTTCTTGACCTGTGTTAGATGCGGGTATGTGAATATAACCGGCTTAATATCTGATTCAAAAAAATGAGAATAATTATTTGGAAAAAACTCACCAAAATCGAAGGTAAACGCGCGGTCAATTACTTTACGGGAAAAACCATGCGTGGTTTCATCCATATTTACCGTGCCTGCTACAAT
>CAZHYX010000419.1:0-2459 GCA_964536675.1 uncultured Flavobacteriaceae bacterium | reverse complement strand
ATCAATATAATCTTCGTTACGAATGAATGAAATAAGTTTTTCTGTATATATACCTACTTCAAAACCCATTGAACGCAGTTCAAACAGCACTAAAATGACATTAGAAAGATCTTCATGCAAAACATACACGTCGGTATCTTCATCATGCTCTATAAAATTATTTTCTCTTATTGCTCCTAATAAAGTTCCATACATCAATCCAAATTTAATTTCATGCTTATCAAAACACTTTTTAAATAATAATAAGTTCTCTCGGGCAGAAACTAGATCTATTTTTTTAACTCCATTTTGAAACACTTGTTCTTTATATTTATACAAACCCTGCGGCGTTTGCACTTCCTTATCAAAACTTGACATTATTCAAGATCCTTTTTAAGTTGTTCAAGTATTTCAAAAGCATTAATTATGTCTGCTTTAGGGATTGATAAAAAATTAGCTAATGATTTCTTAAGCTTGGTAGTTGAAATATGATCCGTCCTTTCTAAATAAACCACTTCACAGTAATCCTTTAGGAAATCAAATTTACCTTCCCAATCATTACCAATTGCAAATACATCAACGTTAAATTTTTTTATATCTAGAATTTTTTGATCCCAATCTTTTTCGGGAATAACTCTATCTACAAATTTAATACTCTGTACTATTTCAGATCTTTGATCGTAAGGAATTAAGACTTTTTTCCCTTTTATGGCATTAAATTCATCTGTCGAAATTGCAACGATCAGCTCATCACCTAGTTTACTAAGCCTTTCAAATAACTTTAAGTGTCCAATGTGAAACATATCAAATGTACCGTATGTTATTACAGTTTTTTTCATTCACTTTACTCCTGAATTAAAAATATTATATTTTTTAATAAAATATAACCTAAATATAAAAGTAAGCAGGCTATATAGAGCTATTGATAAAGCTACTATATATATTGATAAACCTATATATATAGTAATACTCAAATAAATCACGTATAAAAATGCCGCATAAATTAAAGTATTATTAGCCTCTTTAACATAATTGAATGCTGCGAGAATAGGATATCCCAGTAAAGCACTTGCAATTCCAAATAGTGAACCACTAAAAACAATTAAAAACAACATTGAAAGCATATCGCTTTGTATATTAAAAACCAACTCAAGCAATTCTTTGTGGTAAAGCATAGATAAAATAAAAATACACGATGATACAATCATCACAATTAAGAATATTTTTTTAAACAAAATTAAATTTTTTGTTCTGCACATATAAGGGTACATCGTTTGGGAGACAACACCTCCAGCACTCATAAAAGCATAAAATAATTTTACTACAATTGAATAATACCCGACAACAACATTGCCAAATGAAGATCCTATCATGACTACAGCTAAATGCTTTGCTCCATCATTTGCTACTCTTGAAAGAAAGAAATGATAACTAGAAGCCACACTGAAAACCAAGTGCTTTTTTGTTGGAACTTTTAGCTCTATTACATATATTTTAAATACTATAATTAGAGAAACCAAACCTGCAATAATTGCAGCTAAAGAATTGAGTAACGCTAAATAAATATAGTCACTTTCTTCTTGTATAAAAATAAAAATTAAAGCAGTAAAAACAACATTAACCCCTACTGACACAAAGGTAATGAACTTCATATCTTCCATTCCTTGAAAGAACCATACAGGAAACATTGCATTACCCAAAATCAAGCCAAACGTCACAAAATAGAGTAATTTATTTTCCTCAAAAGAATCAAAAATCACCATTAACAATATAAGCAACATCATTGAAAAAAATAATAACACAATTTTTATTGTCATGACACTTACAAAAATTTCAGACACTTTCTTTAAGTTCTGCTGATTAGATGAAATATCTTTTGTCGCAGAAAGCCCAAAACCAAAACCGACTAGAATATTAAACAGCATAATAATTGCAAGGACAAAGCTGACAAGACCAAACGTTTCTACACCTAACACTCTAACTATATATGGAAAAGTAATAAGTGGCAAAATCATATTTACGGCTTGCAATGATGATAGTGATAAAAAATTAGATAATAATTTGTTTTTAGGTTTAGATCGCATTTTTTTACCCTTAACTCCTATTTTTTTTTGGGGAGGGGGGGGTGGATTACAGGTACACTAGAGTCTGTAAATAATTCTGTGTAAAAGCCCATTTAGTTAAATATAATTTTTAAGACTATCTTCATGAAGAATAATAAACGGATTCATCGCAGAATTCCAGACTTTTTTTAAAAATTATTTTATGCCTATCAGCAAAGAACACTCAGTTTTATCGGCTTAGCAACCGCACATGCTAGCAAAGCCCTATGAAACAACCTTTTTACATCATGCCTTCTGTTAAAACGATAGATAAATTCGCTCAAGTATCGATCTAAGTATTTTTTTAATGCCGTGATGAGAATTGGTCTTCCCCTAAAAAAACGGACACTTTTTATTTTATGCTATCCGTTGTTCATA
>CAZHYX010000418.1:0-2463 GCA_964536675.1 uncultured Flavobacteriaceae bacterium | reverse complement strand
CACTAACCGTTCTTGGGCCAGAATCTGTTTGAATAGGAATTGTTGTTGTTTGAATATCATTATACCCGCTTAAAGCAGTAAAAACTCCTGAACTGGCTGTACCATTGTTCTTTTTTCTAAAAACATAGGCTAGCATCGATTGAGCTGAACTAGCATGTGTAGTATTAGTATAATTTATAGATGCTGTAGCCGGTAATTCAGTTCTGTAATACCAAACATTAGAACTACCACCGGAAGGCACCTCTCTATTTGCTGTATAAGAATTACCTGATGCATCAAATACCTCAATAGTACTATCAGGATTATTACCTTTATATACAATTTCAACTACTAAATGGTCAACATCATCAGTATCTTGAATATTTAATGACGCTGGAACGTTATTTTTTAAGCCTAAGCTTAAAAGCTCTACTTCAATACCATCATCACATGTGTATGACCATCCGGGATCTGTTGTACTTGTAAAAGTATTAGATTCAACATCAATCTTTTCAGAAGTAGGCTTAACACCATCTTTTGAATAAACTGTGAATTGGGTTAGAAATAAAACAAACAATACTGTTTGTGATAAGTATTTATTTTTCATCTTATATGTTTTAGGTTGCTATATGTTTTAGGTTAAAATTTAGTAAAAAAATACCCTAGCAGTTTTGTTAAAACTAATAGGGGGCTAAGCTATAACGAAGAATATTTTAAAATATTTTCGTTTAAAAATTATATAGTCTTAGTTTTTGAACCTATTCATTTAACATATAACACCTTAATTCAAAAAAGTCCTATTAATTTAGGTTTCAATTTTTAGAAAAGTTACTTATTTATTGATTTAAACATAATTAAAGTAACCTAGCCTTTCATTTTAATATTTTTATATATTTACCACATGAACTCAAAAACCATAGCCAACGGCATTTTACGGGCAATAGCTATCATTCTAGGGGTATCACTCCTACTCTATTTCTTATTTAAAATACAGTCCGTTTTAGTATATATTATTATTGCAGTAGTATTGTCATTAATTGCCAGACCCATTATTATATTTTTAAGACGAAAACTAAAATTCCCCAACATATTGGCAGTTATAGTGAGTATGCTGTTATTTTTAGGGTTGTTATTCGGATTAATTTCTATGTTTATTCCATTAATTATAAAACAAGGACAAAACCTCTCGTTATTAGACATCAGTCAATTAGAATATAATATTGAAAATTTATTATCACAGGCTAATGAGTATTTTATGGCTAGAAACATTAATGTGTTAGAACAATTAAAAAGTGTTGATGTTTTTTCAAATTTCAGAGCCATTCCAAATTTGCTAAACTCAGTAATTGGTGCAGTTGGTAGTTTAAGTATAGGTTTGTTCTCTGTATTATTTATTTCCTTTTTTTTAATGAAAGATGGCGGTATTTTAAACAAAGGTCTCGTGGCATTAGTTCCTGAAGGTAGTGAAAAAAGGTTTCAAAAATCATTTGAAACCATTAAAGATTTATTATCACGGTATTTTATAGGTTTACTTTTTCAAATTACCATTCTATTTGTGTTCTATACTATTATTTTATTAATTTTCGGTATTGATAATGCCATTGTAATTGCCTTTTTATGTGCTTTGTTAAACTTAATTCCTTATATAGGTCCATTAATTGGTGGTGTTCTAATGCTGATACTTACCATGACCAGTAATTTAGAGTTAGACTTTCAATCGCAAATTTTACCTACTACTATCTATGTAATGATTGGCTATACCATTGCTCAGTTAGTAGATAACTTTTTTAGTCAGCCATTTATCTTTTCAAAAAGTGTAAAATCACACCCTTTAGAGATATTTTTGGTAATTATTATTGGAGGTTTACTCTTTGGCGTTATAGGAATGATTGTTGCTGTGCCATCATATACTGCTATAAAAGTAGTTTTAAAAGAGTTTTTAGCTGAAAATAAAATAGTGAAATCGCTTACAAAAGACCTCTAATGTCATTCAAAACAGAGTGAAAATATTTCTCATTGAATAAACATATTCTACATAATAAAGCCCAAGATTTCATTAATCGAAATCTAAATAGTAACATCTCTAAATTACTCTTTAAAGGAAGTCCATTTGATAATATCACTATTCAAGAATTAGTTGAACAAATAGAATCTAAACTTAAGTCAAAGAGCAAATTACCTACGTTTTATAAAACTTCAAATATATGCTATCCAAACAAATTAAATATTGAACAAACCTCCTCAGAAATTACAGCAAAATATAAGACTAAGTTGATTTCAGGAAACTCAATAATTGACCTTACCGGTGGTTTTGGAGTTGACTCCTATCATTTTTCAAAACAATTTAAAAAAGTTACGCATTGTGAGATAAATACTGACTTGTCAGAAATAGTAGATTATAACTTTCAATTGTTGAATGCTGATAATATAACTATTATACCAGAAGATGGGTTAATACACCTACAAGCCCAGCAAAAACAGTAC
>CAZHYX010000417.1:0-2473 GCA_964536675.1 uncultured Flavobacteriaceae bacterium | reverse complement strand
TTATTTCTTTTACTAAAGCTGAAGCTTCTTTTAAAGGGTATGCCTTTGTTGCTTCTACTTTAGCTGTTGCTACTTTTTGCTTTTTAGTTAATTTTGCCATCTTGTATAAAATTATAAAATTTAAGCAGGAGCATTTCCTTTTACTTTTAATCCCATTGAACGTGCTGTACCTGCAATCATTTTCATTGCTGACTCGACTTTAAATGCATTTAAATCAACCATTTTGTCTTCAGCAATATTTCTAATTTGATCCCAAGTTACAGTCGCTACTTTTTTTCGATTAGGTTCACCAGAACCTTTTTTAATTTTAGCAGCTTCTAATAATTGTACTGCAGCTGGAGGAGTTTTTACAACAAAATCAAATGATTTGTCTTTATATACTGTGATAGCTACAGGTAATACTTTACCCATTTTATCTTGAGTTCTAGCATTAAATTGCTTACAGAACTCCATTATATTAACTCCGGCAGCACCTAAAGCCGGTCCAACTGGTGGTGAAGGATTTGCTGCGCCTCCACGAACTTGCAATTTTACAACCTTACTAACTTCTTTTGCCATTTTTTAAACTTTAATTTAGATATTATACATTTGGAAGCATGTATACATCTTAAATATGTAACATTTATGAAATTTTTTCTACTTGCATATAGCTCAATTCTAATGGTGTTTTTCTACCAAAAATCTTAACCATAACTTCAAGTTTACGTTTTTCTTCATTTATTTTTTCAATGGTTCCATCAAAACCATTAAAAGGTCCATCAACAACTTTAACTGTCTCACCTAATATAAAAGGTATTACTACATTTTCATTCTGAACAGCTAACTCATCAACTTTTCCTAACATTCTATTAACTTCAGATTTTCTTAATGGAACAGGGTCTCCACCTTTAACTTCACCTAGAAATCCTATAACCCCGGTAACTGCCTTTATAATATGAGGTAATTCGCCAGTTAAATTTGCTTCTATCATTATATAACCCGGAAAATAAACTTTTTCTTTATTAATTTTTTTCCCATTACGGATTTGAATAACTTTTTCTGTAGGTACTAATACCTGATCAACATAATCAGAAAGACCTAAACGAGCAACCTCATTTTCAATATAGGTTTTCACTTTGTTTTCTTGACCACCAATAGCTCTAACTACATACCATTTCTTTACAGAATCAGTCATATTTTTTTTTTAATTAAAATAGATTAAAATATTGCTTTAAAACAAATTGAAAAGCCTTATCTACCAAAAAAATAGAAATCGAAAAAAGAACTGTAAAAATGGTTACTACTACTGCAGACTTCTGAGCTTCAGCAAGCGACATCCAAGTAACTTTGTCATTTAATTCTTTAAAAGATTCTTTTATATATGTGACAATATTCATTGTATTTTATTTTTACACTCTTCTCAAAAGCTTTCTAACCTTCAATATAAAATATATTTTATATCTCAGTAACGCTCAGTTTATCCCGAAACTTCGGGACTCGCATCATGCTATTTCTCAATTTGCACGGGTGGAGAGGCTCGAACTCCCGACACCCGGTTTTGGAGACCGGTGCTCTACCAACTGAGCTACACCCGTATAGAATACAAGGTGCTCCTCAAATTTAAGAAGCACCTGACTTCATCATTTTATCTTTACCTGCAAACTAATTAGTTTATAGTATCTCAGTTACCTGACCAGCACCAACGGTTCTACCTCCTTCACGAATAGCAAAACGTAAGCCTACATTCATTGCAATAGGTTGGTGTAAATCAACAGTAATAGTTAAATTATCGCCTGGCATTACCATCTCTACTCCGTCAGGTAAATTAATAGTACCTGTTACATCTGTAGTTCTAACATAGAACTGAGGACGGTAATTATTATGGAATGGAGTATGACGTCCACCTTCTTCTTTTTTCAATACATAAATCTCAGCTTTGAATTTAGCATGAGGAGTTACAGAACCTGGCTTACAGATTACCATACCTCTTTTGATTTCTGATTTTTCAATACCTCTTAATAAGATACCAACATTATCACCAGCTTCACCTCTATCTAATATTTTACGAAACATCTCAACTCCAGTAACAGTAGAACCTAGTTTTTCAGCACCCATACCTATAATATCAACTGAATCACCAGTGTTTGCAACACCCATTTCAATACGACCAGTAGCAACAGTACCACGACCAGTAATTGAAAATACATCTTCAACAGGCATTAAGAAATCTTTTTCAATATCTCTTTTTGGTAATTCAATCCATGTATCAACAGCTTCCATTAATTCTAAAACCGAATCAACCCATTTTTGTTCTCCATTAAGAGCACCAAGAGCAGAACCAGCAATTACTGGACCATTATCTCCGTCATATTCATAAAAACTTAGTAATTCTCTTACTTCCATTTCTACTAATTCGATTAATTCTTCATCATCAACCATATCCACTTTATTCATGAATACAACAATACGAGGAATACCTACCTGACGACCTAAA
>CAZHYX010000416.1:0-2479 GCA_964536675.1 uncultured Flavobacteriaceae bacterium | reverse complement strand
TTTTTTAGAGCGTTTTCCACTGTCGGTTATGGGGTCTTTAAATACATCTCTCCACTCTCCATCGACAAAGATAGCCGAAGCCTTCATGGCAAATCTAAAGTTGTCTCTTTAATTATATTTTACTCCCTCTTCAAAAACGAATGAAGCTTGACCTTTAACATCTTGCCTAATAAACTGTAAATATCTATTTCCAATCTCAAAACTACCAAGTTTTCTTGACAATGAACCCATATCCATACGCTTTAAAATATCAACGGTAATAGCCCTTTTTGAATCTATAAATACTATGGAACTTAAAAACTTTTTCATCTCACTAGAATTTAAAAGCCTAGTCCAATACTCAGCTTCCTCTTTTGAATTACAAGGGATAAAATAACAAGTATCATCTAACATCATCGCTTTTCCTTTATATGGAGAAACAGTACAAAATTCAATATTTTTATACAATGCAGAAATAGCAACTTTCCAACTTGCAAAACTATAATCTCCTATTCCAAAAATAGAAAACAATGGTTGTTTTTTATAAATTGAACTCTTACGAGCATTTAATTTATTGATATGTTGATTTAAATACACCCATGTTTTAGGTGCTTTAGTCCTTATAATCGAAGTCTCTTCCCCCACTCTCTTTTGGGTAACAATTACAAATTTTCTAGGAGAAAGACGACCATTTCCTATATCTGATGACTTTAATAAAGGATAAACATAAGTATCTTCAATATCAAGAATGTCTCCAAACCCATTTATTAACTTACCCTCTTTTAAGGTTAACTCCATCACCTTTGAAGCATCATGTTTTAAACCTGAACGCCATCTATAATTAGAGAAGCCATCTAAATAAGAATATTTTTCATAACTATCCAAATTTGAAATAAGTTGTTCCTTCTCCATCCCAAATCTATAAAGTAATTTTTTATCTTCTAATAATGAAGAAAATAGAGAAGCCTGTTTAATATTTTTTTTTGAAAGTTTTAAAACAAATAAACAAGCATCTACAGAAACATCAAAATCTTTTTTTGCATCTATATTATAGAGTTTTGCCTCTCCAATAGGTATATCTTTTTTCCAAAAGTAGGTAAGTACTTTTCTTGCAGTCGCATTTTTACAAAGCAGTGCTATCGTTCCCTCTAATGTACGCATTGATTCAATCAATTCAATTATTATCCACTCTGCAATATCAAAGTTTGACTTTCCCATCTTTGCTTCAAAACCTTTAAGTTTTTGAAAATTAGATTTTTTGGGAAGATTATCACCCCCTAATAAACCTATTGTAGCACTATTCACCCAAGGTGGATTTCCTAAAACAAGTACTTGATTATTTTTAAACTTTTCTAAATAACTTTTCCAGTCAAATGTAAAAAAATTTTGAAGTTTAATCTCAACATTTCTCTTTTGAGAGAATCTTTTTTTCGTTGCTTTATAATATTCATTATTTATTTCAAAGCCAATATATTGAGGTTTATTTGACCATAGTAAATGGCTTTCATCTATAAAATTTCCCAAACCACAAGTTGGTTCAATAACAATTTCAGGAGTAGATATATCTTTCTTCAAAAGATTAATCACTTGTTTTGCCAATCTTTTCGGTGTCTGAAAATCTCCAAATTCTATTTGACTCATCTATAGAACCTTTTTAATTCCCATAATTAAATCTGCTTCTTTAATCACTCTTCTATATTGTAATCTCCATTGAAGAGCATTTGAGATAGTAAGGTAGCCTATTTGTGGTACATTAGATAAAATTTCTTCGGCTAACGCTTTTGCTTGAATGTCATCAAGAGGAAGCGTTCTTTCTTCAAAAAAAGCTAAAATATCATCTATATTTCCATCATTATCAAGAATCTTTCTTAGACCTGATGTTGTTTGAAAATCTCCTGTTCTATAATCTTCTACAAAAATTACATGAAGAATATTTAATTTTCCTGTTTCATTTTCATGGTTATCAAATTTTTCATATACAAAAACCAATAATGAATAACCTAATCCATATACTTTTTGTCTTGCTGATTTAAAAGGAGAGGATGATTGAGGTTGTTTTATGCTTGTTACTTTCATGTCTACATTAAGTACAGGGAAATCTAATCCTTTAGCAGAAGAACCTTCATCATAAATATATTTTTGATGAAGAAACTCTTGAAATTTATGTTCAAGATATGTTCCTATCCTTTTTCCATCTGTGACACCATATAATATTGGACTAAAACTATTTGATTCAATTTGGGCAAAAGAGTTTGCTTCTTCTTTTAATAAGTTGATTGTTAAGTTTTTTTTAGACATAGATATACCTTTTATTTTATTCTATGAATTATATCAAATAATGTCAAAGAGCGAACCTCATCAAACCCAAACTCCCTCAACAAAACCCCATCTCTAAAAACAGGTGTCAAAAGATTCTCTCGCCCCTCCAACTCCTCAACTCTCACAGTCTCAAACCCATCTACAACAGCCAATCGTCCTTTTTTAGAGCGTTTTCCACTGT
>CAZHYX010000415.1:0-2500 GCA_964536675.1 uncultured Flavobacteriaceae bacterium | reverse complement strand
TTTTCTATTTAATCTTCAAAACCTTACTCTTATATTTAAACTCATCATCATCTACAAATTTTGATTCCTGTAAATAGGAATCTCCACTTATGTTAGTAATTCTAACAATTAAATCAGGGGTGGAAGAAGAACTGTCTTTCTCTTTTGATTCCCACCATGAGTCATTTCCTTCAATAAAAATAAGGCGATAGGAGCAGTCATTAATCCATACTATTTTGAGTTTGATTTCTATATCATCAAATCTCTCAAATTGAAATTTTTCTGTTCTTTTGATTTCAGCTTTTACAATACCTTTTTCGATATTTTGAAACTCACCAATTTTAAAATTTTCGCATTCTGAGTTCTGAGAGTATAAAGTTCCTATAAATAAAACGGTTAAAAAAAAGACTATTTGCTTCAAATGATTTTTTTTAATTAAACATATTATAACTTAATGAATAATAAACTATTACTGGTTCACATTGTCATCATTACAAGATATTGGCAATTTACCTCCTTTGCCTTGATATACAGTAACTCCTTTAGTAGCTTTTAAACTTACTTTGTTAGAAGTTAATACTAACATAATTCGTTTGTATTCTGTATTCTTTTCAAAACAAACATCAAACTCACCATTTAAATAAGGGTTCTTACTCTCAATGGTTAATTTTTGAGTCTCTTTATTATAAGACCATGTCCCATATGCATCTTTTTTTTGTGTTATCTCATTGCTATGCAAAAAGGGAACAACACAAATGTTATCTTCTTCTAAAGAAAGTAAATTAGATGAAAAATCACCTTTTACACTTTCATCATTAAAATAAATTTCTTGAATTCCCCAAGTATCTTCAGTTAAAAACTTTTTGGTATCAGTTTTACATGAAATAATTGAAAATAAAAAAATACATAGAAAAGACTTTATCACTATTTTAATTATCCCCTTTACCGCCATTTTTTTGCCATTCGTTAAGTTGTTCTAGGGTTTTTGTATGAAGGTCCCTTAGTCTAGCTCTTTGAGCTCTATCCTTAGCTTTTTTATTATCAGGATTAAATCTGTCAAAAATTTTAATGCCAATTTTATGAATATCTTTATTATCCGAATTACTTTCACCTTGAAAGATTACATTTAAAATACTGGTTAAATCTCCCGAATTTAATAACTCATCATCTATCAAACCTTCATTAATTGCATTTTGCAAATCTTCAAAAGCAAAACGTAATAATCCCTGTTGTTTCCCAATATCACTTTGGTCTAATGCTTGTAGTGCGAATTCAGCACCTTTCATGCCAAAATCTAAGACAACTAAAGCTAAAAGCCCTTTAGCTGCACCCCTAGGCCTTCCACTAACTGTTGCTCCGCCAATAGTTCTATCTTTAAATCTTCTATCTTCCTGACCTGTACTTTTAGTTACTGGTTTTTGGATTTTCATTTGGTTAGTTCTAACTCCCCTTAAAGGCTTCCTATTTTTGATGGAGAATGAACCGATACTTGTATCAACACCAATTTGACCAGGCTTCCAATTTGCAGGATTGGAATTTCTTGTATTAAATGAAGCTCTTGCAAAAAAGTTTAAATTTTGTGTTTTCAATTTTATAACACCACTACCTCTAGCTTCTATTTTTGCCTCATTTGCATTGACATATTCTAACCCTTCTAATTCAACACCATCAATAACTCTGTTTTCACTAAATGCATAGGTAGAATTGTATACATAATCTGATGCTAAAGGGTCTATTTGCCAAAACCTCCCAAGTGCAGGGTCGCTTACACGATATTTCCATTGGTGTACATTTAAATCTAAGTCTTTGGTAAATTCTTGACCTTGAAAGGTTTTTAAATTATTTTCAGCTCCAACAAGTACGTTATTATAACCTTCATGTTCAAGACCGAAGGGGTAGTAGTTCCTCTCTCTTCTAATTTCATTTTGAGATATAGAGCCATTTCCGTCAGCATCAGAATAAGATAGACGTACAGTGTTTTTTAAATCTCTATATTGATATACATATTGGAAATTATTCCCACTAGGCTCTATATAGCCCTCTGGTTGAGATATTTGTTTTAAACCTCCATTTTCATAAATATAATTACCTGCATAGTCTGTTGTAGTAACGTTTCCATTATCATTAGCTATTTTCTTTAATTTTCCACCATTTGCAGTATACGTATAATTAATCTTTTGAGTATTCGAGTTGTTAAACTTAATCTCTGTTGGCAAGTTTAAATGATTGTATAAAACACTTGTAATCCCTTTATTTGCATCCGTAATCATGTTACCATTTATATCATAAGTATATTCCGTAGTTTGATTCGCACCATCATTAAACCCTTGTACCTTACCACTCGTATCAGTTACCTTTTTTAGTTTATTGCTATTGGTTTCATATCCATAAACCAACAAATCCATATTCCCAAAACTGGTTGCACCAGTATTGGTATGTCCTTTTCTATTTAAAGATTGGATATTACCGTTCTTATCATAAGTAATAGAACTCAAAGAATAGTTGTTAGTATTGTCAATTC
>CAZHYX010000414.1:0-2501 GCA_964536675.1 uncultured Flavobacteriaceae bacterium | reverse complement strand
TACCAACAGATTTCAAATTATCAATTTGGTCTTTCATTAATGATTTCAGTGGATCAACAATTATTACAATCCCGGGTTGAAGCAATGCAGACAATTGATAAGTGAGTGATTTACCAGCACCCGTTGGTAAAAGAGCAATAACATTTTCTTGTTTTAATGACCTTCGTAGAATATTAACCTGTCCTTCACGAAATTTCTCTTTACGGAAAATGTTTTGCAAAAAGTATACTAATGCTTTTGGTTGTTCCTTTTCTTCAACTTTATAAGCGATTGGTTTTGCAGATTTAATTAATCGTGGTTCTTTTTGCGAAAATGATGATCTTATAGTTACGATATTTTCTGCTTTTATCTTATCGGTAAAATGTTTTTCTATATTTGTTAATCCTGTTCTTTGTAAAACAGATACATCAAATATTAAATCAAATTTGTAGGAATTTTTCGGTTCTGAGTATGAATCAATTCTTACATTATTATTCAATTGGCAACCTGAAAATTTTTCCGTTACGAAAATCTGGTAATCAATTTTAGGAAGTTTTCTATTTTTTCCTTCTAACTCAAATATATTTGAAAACACCTGTTTTAAATCCCGAATGGCTAAATCAGCACAGGGCACATCTCTTTCAATAACACCAAATTTCCATACTTTGGCGTTCAAATTAAGTAAACCTTGTGAAATTAAATGAACAATAGTTTTCTGAATTCGGGCGATACCAAAAGGGGATAATACAACCTGCATTCCTTCCAAGCCATCATTATGATCCCAAATTGGTTCATTATAATTTTTCTTGATTTGTTCATAATACGGATGGCTAAAGAATGATTTGATTTGTTCGACTTTTTCAGAAGGAATAGAACTTACCTCACTGGTATTGATTCTCACTGTTTCAGACCAACCAGATTTCTGAATCAAGCTATCTCGTTTTTCATCAAGTTTTTGTTGTTGTTCTACTTGATGTTGATAGCCGTCAATTTCAATAACAATTCCATTTTTATAATCTTTTGCTATGGGGAATTGAACAGAAAAATCCACCCGCTGTTTGTAAAAATCATCTGGGAAATTTAAAATTGAATCGACTGAGTGTTGTGTCTCGATTAATTGGCAAACACAATTATCAAAATATTGTGGTAATGAAAGTTTGTAAAATAGTTCTTCATACTCACTACCAAAATGTTTTTCCCAAGAATCAAAATTCTGTTGAAAGTCTGATACATCCTGTAATCTTGGGTCAACTATAAAAAGTGAATTATAAATGAATAGTTCTAATGATTTGTATCTATCATATAAATCATCTTTCAATTGAAAATATAGTTCACCAGTTTTCTCGTGAATTTTCTTCTCTGCAATATTTAATGATTCTGTAATTGATTCTTCAATAAAGACTGATGAAAATGTAGGTAACCCGCGGGACATTATGTTTTCTAAAACAGTAACAATAGGATCATCAATCTCCCTTCTATCATCATCATTTTTAATTTCGATTTCAAAAACAGAAAGATATTTTAACAAAGAATCTGATTCAACTTTAAAATCAATATTTTTAAGTAGATTCTCGGTTGTTTTTAATATATATCCTGCGTGTAATTGATCTTTCATAATAAGAAAATCCTTTTTATGTCAAATGGCAAGCTAACGACCTTTATAACCTGACCGAAAAAAATGGATATAAATTTTGGCACTTAAAAATAACACTGATAGCAAAAGGCACTACAGCAAAAAGCCAGGCTTTTCGGGTCAGGTTGATAAAATGGTTATCTGCTTCGTTTACATGTATCTATATCCAATCATATGTACCTTTTCTAATCTTTTGGGCTTCAAGAGCATCTTGCTTTTCCACCAAAGCTATTTTGTATTTTGGATCGATTTCTAAAACTTTATTGAAACACTTAATAGCGTCATTAAAATTATTTTCTGCTCTATGTATGAGCCCAAGGTTAAAATATGCTTCATCCCAGGTATCAGTAGATAATTTTGCTGCACGACGATGAAACTTTTTTGCTTCTGAAAAGCGACCCTGTTTTGCTAAAATTGCCCCAAGGTAAATTAGATTGTTGGTTCTCTTAGGATTTGTTTTAATTGCTTGCCTAAACCAACGCTCTGCAATTCGAAACCTTCCATTTTCTTGATAAAGCCTACCCATTAGAGAATATACCATATCAAGCTTATCGCTTGAACAATATTTTTTTGCTTTTTGGATAGCATTTTTAGCCTTTTTGTATTGAGCAATTTGTGTAAGGGAATCACCTAAGACATACCAACTAAATGCATCTTTCGGGTATTCTTTTAAGTATTTTTTTGCAAGTTCTATTGAACTTAGAATTTTCCCTTTACTCCACATTCCTAAAAGGATTTCCCATTTTTTTCTTTGGATTTTGTCCATTTCTTTCGAATTGTTTCACCAGATAACAAGTTAGTATATAGTTTTCTGTATAATACCAAAATCACCATAAAAAATATCAAACCATAAGAGTCAACGGGCAGGCAGGGGCAACAGATTTTTCTT
>CAZHYX010000413.1:0-2509 GCA_964536675.1 uncultured Flavobacteriaceae bacterium | reverse complement strand
AGAATGAGGGTCGAATGTCAGCTTAATGCGCCTTAATAAATCATAGTTTTTTTGACCAATCATTAAAGGTAAAAATGAACTACGTACAATACCGTCACCATGTTCACCACTAAAAGAACCTTTGTACTTTTTAACCAATTTAGCAGTTTCAGTAGTTATTGTTTTAAAAAGTGTAACATCATTTGAATGTTTTAAATTCAAAATAGGGCGGAGGTGTAATTCTCCTGCTCCGGCATGTGCGTAATAAACAGCTTCTTGCCCAAAGCCATCCATCATGGTTGTAAACTCAGCAATATATGCGGGTAGATCTTGCAAATCAACAGCGGTATCTTCTATACAAGCTACAGCTTTTGCATCGCCTACAATATTTCCTAATAAACCTAATCCAGCTTTACGGAGTTCAATAGCTTTATTGACATCACTACCATATAATTTAGGATAAGCATAACCAAAATTGTGTTTTTGTAGATCTTCAATCAATTCATTTGCTAAATTTTCAACTTTATTAGCAGAGGTAGCTTTTACCTCTAACAATAAAACAGCTTTAGGGTCACCTTCAATAAAAAATCTGTTCTTTGTTTGCTCACGATTATTCTTAGTACAATCTAAAATAGTTTTATCCATGAGCTCACACATATATAAATTGTGTTTCATGGCAACTAATACGGCTTCTAAACTTTCTTGAATACTGTTAAAATGAACAGCAACTACAATTTTTTGCTGAGGTGGTAAATTATCAAGTTGTAAAGTAATTGAAGTTGTAAATGCCAGCGTTCCTTCACTACCACATAATAATTTTGCTATATTAATTTTTTCCTCTGAATCGGAAAAGACAGATGTGTTCAGTAAAGCATCTACTGCATAACCTGTATTACGTCTGTGAATTGTTGCTTTTGGGAATTCATTTAAGATTTCCTCCTGAGTTTCTTTATTTGATAATTCATTATTAACAACCTTGTAAATCTTATTTTCTAAAGTAGATCCAAGTTGTTTTGCCCTGAATTCATCCGCGTTAAGCGAATTAAAAACAGCTTCAGAACCATCAGATAAAATCGTTTCTAATTCAATCACTTTATCTCGTGTAACTCCATATTGAATGGAGGTTGTACCAGAAGAATTATTACCAACCATACCGCCAATCATACAACGATTACTGGTTGAGGTATTTGGTCCAAAAAACAGTCCATAAGGTTTTAGAAAATGATTCAACTCATCATGTATAACACCCGGCGCTACAGTGACGGTTTTATTGCGTTCATCAAAAGCTAAAATTTGAGTAAAATATTTAGAAACATCAACTACAATACCATCGCCAACACATTGCCCTGCCAGAGAAGTACCTGCTGTTCTTGGTATTAAAGTTACCTGATTTTGTGTAGCAAATGCTATTAATAACTTAATGTCATCCTTTGTTTTTGGATAAGTAACAGCTAATGGAATTTTTCGATATACCGAAGCATCTGTAGCATAGATACTTTTGTGTAAGTTATCAAAAAAGAGCTCTCCGGTCAATTGTTCGGAAAGCTCTTGCATATGCCGTTTGGTTAGTAATTTTGGCATATTAGTTTATTTGTGAACCATTATTTGTTTGTATAGATAATTTTAATAACACAATATCACCTTCATTATTTGCAACGCCTAACACCAAACATTCACTATTAAAATTAGCAATTTGTTTTGGTTTAAAGTTTATAATTGCTGTTATCTGACGATTTAACAAATCTTCTTTAGAATAAAGGTCAGTTATTTGTGCACTTGATTTTTTTATACCTAGAGTTCCAAAATCAATAGTTAATTGGTAGGCAGGCTTGTTGGCTTTTGGAAAATCGTTTACTTCTATAATTGTACCTATTCTAATATCGACTTTTGTAAAATCTTCAAACGAAATAATATCTGACATTTATTTTGTAACTTTAAAGCTATAAATCTACAAATAAATTCTAAAAAATGGCTCGCACATCTTCAAATATGATTCCATTAGGTACAATCGCTCCAGGTTTTATATTATATGACACCATTTCCGGAGAGGAACTTTCACTCTTTGAAAATAGAGGAGATAAAGCCACTGTTATTTTTTTTATCTGTAATCATTGTCCGTTTGTGATTCATGTAAATAGTGAGTTGGTTAATATTGCTAATGATTACTCAGATAAAAACGTTTCTTTTATAGCAATTTCATCTAATGATGTATTGAATTATCCTGATGATGCACCACATTTAATGCGAAAAAATGCAGATGAATTAAAATATCCTTTTCCGTATTTATTTGATGAGTCACAAGAAGTTGCCAAAGCTTATGATGCCGCTTGCACACCTGATATTTATATGTTTAATGCGAATTTAAAATTAGCGTATCGTGGACAGTTAGATGATTCAAGACCGGGAAACGGAATTGAAGTTACAGGAAAAAATTTAAGATATGCCTTGGACTGCTTACTTGTAGATAAAGAAAATACCGAAGTACAAAAACCGAGTATTGGTTGTAATATTAAGTGGAAGGATTGATAGC
>CAZHYX010000412.1:2302-2511 GCA_964536675.1 uncultured Flavobacteriaceae bacterium | reverse complement strand
AGGTTAAACGCTCGTCATAAGTGGGCTGGAGTTTACGGTGAACAGATTTTATTTCGCCCTCAGCATTGATATACACTAAAGAGGCATATAAGCTATGACCACCACGGTCTTGTGGGCGTTCTAAAACTCCCAGATAAATTGCCATCTTATGCTTTTTGGCGACACTTCGTATATTGTTTAGATCTCCTGATTCAATTGCCACGGCATTC
>CAZHYX010000412.1:0-2292 GCA_964536675.1 uncultured Flavobacteriaceae bacterium | reverse complement strand
GTAATGTGCATGTAATTCTTTATTGATCTTAGTATTCCAGGCAGCACCATTTGTCAGTGCCAACCAAAAGGGATACCCCGGTAGAAGGGTCTCGCCAAATACAACTAGTTCACATTGTTGTTTTGCGGCATCTTCTAAAGTTGAAATAATCTTTTCAGTTGTTTGTTGTTTATTCAACCATATGGGAGCAATTTGAGCTAACCCAATTGTTAAGGTATTTAAACTCATAATATTTTTTTTATAATTACAGAGGTATCAATAAATGCTAAGCTAAACACTCCGGCTATAATTAATAGTTTGAGGATATTATGAAGCAGTATATAACCTTTTTTTGAGTTTAACCTCCAAAGTGAGATAATAAATCCGAGTAAAACAACTATTGAGAAATAGAAGTAATATTTCATCAAGCCAATTTCAGGATATCTCAATAAAAAATAAATAGGAGATAAGGTAAATAAAGCGATTAAAGAGATTAACATTTTAGTAAAACGTTCGCCATATTTTATGGGTAATGTTATATAATTTAAGATAATGTCTACTTCAATACTTTGCAAATCTTTTATTAATTCTCTAATCAATAACACGAAGAATAAAAAGGAAGCATGGGTAAAAATAATTGTTGAGAAGTTTTTATAATACACAAATACAGCAAAAAAAGGAATAAGTGCTAATGTAGCCGCAGAGAATAATTTCACTAATGCATACCTTTTTAATTTATGTGAATATAACCATATTAAAAAAATATAAACTGCAAAAAATAAGGCTGCTCTCCATGAGACTAAAAACCCAAAAACAAAACCTAAAAAGTTAAGAAAAAAATAGATATACAGTTTTGTTTGTTGGCTAACAATATTATCTATTTTAGTTTTTTGAGGTCTGTTAATTTTATCCTTATCCGCATCATAAAAATTATTGATAATATAACCTGATGCTACCACACATATTGTTGCTAAGACAATAAAATACAAATCAAGATTTAATAGAACTTGGCGTAAAGACTCATCTGGCGAAAAAATAAAAATAGAAGCTAAATATTGAGCAAGCACAATAATTAGAATATTATAACCTCTAACTACTGATAATAGGCTTAAAAATTTATAAAAAAAAGGGTGCTTTATAGGTTTTTTAGGAGTGTTATTTTCAGTAACTTTAAGTAAATCCATAGAGCTAAAATGGAATTAAAAACGGTAAACCAATTCTAGCTTGTAATCTTGTAAGATTTCTTGTGCTTTTTTATAGTCTTTGGTAAAACCTAATATATAACCACCACCGCCAGATCCACACAGTTTTAAATAGTAAGCATTTGTGTCAATACCTTGTTGCCATAGCTGGTGAAATGCTTTAGGGATCATAGGTTTAAAATTTGTTAAAACCACTTTAGAAAGCTGCTTTACGTTACCAAATAACGATTTTATATTTCCTTGTAAAAAATCATCAATACAAGCATCTGTATAGTTGGCAAAATCTTCATTCAACATTCTTCTGAAACCTTCATTTTTCATTTTATTCATAAAAATGGTTACCATAGGTTCAGTTTCACCAACTTGCTCAGAATCTAATAAAAATACAGCACCTTTCCCTTCTTTTTGAGATGGAATACCAGTAGCTTCTAAATTATCTTTTGAATTGATTAAAATAGGGATACTTAAATAGCTATTTAACGGATCTAAACCAGAACTTTTACCATGAAAGAAAGATTCCATTACAGAAAATATTTCTTTTAATTTTAGTAATTTATCTCTAGTTAAATTTTCTAAAACAGTAATTTTATCATCAGCATATTTATCATAGATAGCAGCAACCAATGCTCCTGAGCTCCCTACACCATAACCTTGCGGAATGCTAGAGTCAAAATACATACCTTTATCAATAGCTAGTTTTAGTTCTTCCAACCTAAAATGCACTAAATCTTTATTATCTACTTTGCATAAATACTGATAGAATTTTTGCAAATTCTTATTAGATTTTTTTGCACTATCAGACAAGTCTTCAGCAACTTTTAAAGCACCTTGATAAGAATTATATGGAATTGCTAAACCTTTAGAATCTTTAATGATTCCGTACTCTCCAAAGAGTAAAATTTTAGCATAAAACAATGGTCCTTTCATCAAAGTGGGTTTAATCAATAACAATTTTGTGCAAATATACTATATTCTAATATAAATTATTAGAAAACCTAATTATTAAAACGTTCATAAATACTATTTATTTTCTAAACAGTTAAACTCACGTTAAGCAATTGACTTTCTATTACAGCTTCAAGTACTCATTGAGCCTTCATTTCAAAACACG
>CAZHYX010000411.1:831-2530 GCA_964536675.1 uncultured Flavobacteriaceae bacterium | reverse complement strand
GAAGAATTCCTGAAAAACTATTTTTAAAGATTAAGCACTTAGTTAACAAAAAATCTGAAGTAAAACATAAAGATTTGTAATAATATCAATCATTAACACTTACCTCAAGAAATATAGGGCAACAAGTTATTATAATCGCGAAACTTTCAATCCCACAAGGTAAAAAGTGTAATGTTCAACGGCAACGGTAACAGATAAATGGTTTATTAAACCATTACAGGAAGAAGTTATTCTCTTTACAAAGCAAGAGAGTTCCTTCATAATATGTTGAGCTATTACAAGGAAAAAGTCTAAAATGATTATTCATCCAGAAGACGCACTAAGTGATGGGCTCCATATGGTTTATTTAAAATGACTCGAGCCATAGTATTTGCACATTATGATTGTGATGATCTAGTAGATGAGTATGTATATCATTATCTAAATGAGTTAAATAAGAACGCAAAACTATTAGTGTTCATTTCTACTTCAAAGTTATCTGATAAGGACATCTCAAGACTCTCAGAATATTGTTCAAATATCATTATTCGTCCCAATATTGGCTATGATTTTATGAGTTATAAAGTTGGCTTAGAAAGCTTTAATCATACTGAATTTGATGAAATAGTAATTTGTAATGATAGTGTTTACGCGCCACTATTTTCATTAGAACATATTTTTAATGAAATGGCTAACTGCTCTGTAGATTTTTGGGGTGCTACAGACAACAATGCATATGCACACCATCTTCAAAGTTATTTTATAGTTTTTAAAAAAGCAGTTATTTCTTCAGCAGCATTTAAAAAGTTTTGGCAGGAAGTTATAGTGCTGCCAGATAAAGACAGCATAATACAAAAATATGAAGTTGGATTATCAGTCTTATTAATGAATAATGGCTTTAGATTTAAGCCTTTGTATAATTATGTCCCAAATAAAATCGTAGAGTTTTGGTTGAGACTAAAACGAATTACATTTAAAAAGATGATAATGAAAATTTTTGCTTTATGTGTGGGTAAATATGATATGCATAAATTTGGCACTATGAATAATACTCATTTTTTTTGGAAGAAGATGCTTGAAGTAAATATCCCATTTTTAAAAATAGAATTATTAAGAGATAACCCTTGTAAGATAGATATAACAGATATATATGCTCAATTAGAAATGAAAAGTAATTATGATGTTAATCTTATTAAGAATCATTTGACTAGAATTAAAAAGTAATGAAAATAATTGATATACTATTAGCAACATGTAATGGTGAAAAGTATTTAAGGCAACAACTTGATTCCATTTTAAATCAAACAAATACATCATGGAAATTATTGATACATGATGATGATTCCAGTGATTCTACAGTCAGTATAGTTCATGAATACTCTATAAATTATCCTGATAAGATTTTTTTTATTGATGATAAGATTTTTTTTAAAAATGCTATTCAAAATTTTAACTTTTTATTAGAAAAAAGTACTGCATCGTATATTATGTTTTGTGATCAGGATGATATCTGGGAAAAAGATAAGATAGAAAATACATTCATTAAAATGAAAAGTTTAGAAAATAAATATAATAATACCCCACTACTAGTTCATACAGATTTAACAGTAGTCGATAACAAATTAAATAGCCTAAACGATTCATTTTGGAGCTATGAGAAAATATATCCAACCATTAATTCTTTTAATAGACTACTAATTCAAAATACTATCACAGGCTG
>CAZHYX010000411.1:0-809 GCA_964536675.1 uncultured Flavobacteriaceae bacterium | reverse complement strand
GGCTAGTCCTATTCCTTTTGAAGCTATTATGCATGATTCTTGGTTTGGATTAGTGGCAAGTTATTTTGGAAAAATTGGTGTTATAAATAAATCTACAATTCAATATCGTCAACATAGTTTAAATAGTGTCGGAACAAAAGGTTTGGGAATTAGATATATTTTAGATAGGTTCTCACAAAAAAATATTTTATTAAAAAATTCTATTCAAGCAAAAACCTTTCTTGATAAATAATAATAGTGATAATGATGATGATAATAGTTTAAATAATAATATTATTGAGTTGCTTGAGGATTTTTCAACTATAGAATCCAAATCATTTTATAAAAAAAGGAAAATACTTTTGAAATATAAACTTTTAAAACAAGGCTTCATCCGTAATATTGGATTGATGGTGAAAATATGAGCTTAAATGGCTCTATAGTAATTTACCATAATAACGAAAATTTACTAAAAAAAGCAATCTATAGTTTTTTATCTGCCGAAATTGAGGGAAAACTTTATCTTATAGATAACTCCAAAAATGATATTTTACGCCACTTAGAAAATTTAAATGAAAGAATTATTTATATTTACAATCGTAAAAACTTAGGCTTTGGGGTTGCTCATAACATTGCAATGAATGAAAGTATTAAAAATGAAGTAGATTATCATTTAGTGCTAAACCCAGATGCTTATTTTGACAAAGATGTACTTGAAGAGCTGCATAGCTATATGGAAAAAAATAGTGATGTTGCTAATGTTATTCCTCAAGTATATTACCCAGATGGAAGTCTACAGAGACTCTGTAAAAAGCTACCAGCCCCAATAG
>CAZHYX010000410.1:0-2530 GCA_964536675.1 uncultured Flavobacteriaceae bacterium | reverse complement strand
CTCTATATACTACATTCATTTTATCTGCTGAAATTACTGCACCATTAGGTTTGGCAACTACTGCATAAGTACTATTAATAGGAAGTCTAACAAGAGAATCTCCTTCTTTAAAGATAAATTCGCCCTTGATTTCATTCTCACCAACATTACCTGCAGGAAAATCTAATACTGCGCCACCATCTTTAATATTAGTAATTTCTTTACCGTTAATAATAACTTTAGTAGGTTTTAAACTAGCGTCATAACGACCTAATACAATTTTACCTTTAAAATTAGTACCTTGTAAAGTAGCAGAGTTATCAGGCACCAAAATAGTAGTATAATTAGTCATAGAAACATCACTTTCTAATTGACCTTGTACCATTGCTGATAACATTTCAGCCTCAGTAGTTTTAACATCTGCCTGCATTTGAGATAGGTTAGTAATAGTTGATATTAAAGGAAAACCTTCATAACGATTTCTCAACCATGGTTGTTCTTTACCGTCTCTTGTCTTTTGATCAGAAGTGTCAAAACGACTTTTTACGCTAGATATAATACCTTCAAACTCTTTTTTCTTTTGAGCTTCCTGTAAAATACTAACTACATTAGTTCTATAATTATTTAATTTGTCTAAGAATGCTTGCCCATTAGGAGAATTTTTTTCTCCCGCAAAGAAATGGGTATTTCCTTGATCTGCACCATCCATAGATTCATAATTCGTCTTATCTTCTACTCCAGATGTTAAGTCTTCTTTCATCTTATCAATGAATGAATTAAATTCTAAAGATAATGCTTGAACTTTTTGAGCATTTTTCTTTAAAGCCTCAAATTTTTCTGGTTGATCCTCTGCTTTTGTAGCTAAACTAGCATACGTTGCATTATTTTTATCGTTGGCTGTTATGTTTGATGTTGTCAGCCTTTCGTTCATGAAACCAAATGCAGATAATACTTGTTTTGACATATTCATTGCTAACATTGCAATAAAAACTAAATACATCAAATTAATCATTTTCTGCCTTGGTGATAGTTTGCCTCCTGCCATTTTTTCTAATAGTTTTAGGGTTAGTTATTAAATTATTATCTATTAGACATAGCTGATAGCATACCTCCATACACTCCGTTAAGAGATGATAAATTTGTAGTTAAAGATTCCATTTGATCTTTTAATCTTTCGGTATTTTCAGCAACTGCTTCACTCATTTCTGATTGTTTAGCAATAGAATCGTGTTGAACTTTATATAAGCTGTTCAAAGATTCCATTTGACTAGCTGCCAATGTAAGTTGCTCGCTATATCTACTAGTAGCGGCTACAGAATCTGCTGCAGGTGCAATATTTTCAGCTGCATTAGCAAAATTTTGAATACTTGTTGATAAGCGACCCATTTTAGCTGAATCTAAATTAGCTTCTTCTAACATAGCATCTAATTTATCAGATAAACCTTCGCCGTTAATTCCTTTTTCAGATCCTTCGCCTCCTGCTAATTCAGGATATACTAAAGACCAATCTAAATCTTCTTCAACAGATTCGAATGCTGACATAGCAAATATTAGTGCCTCTGTTACAAGACCGATAGTTAACATTACACCACCTGTTAGTGGACCTATGCTAAAGTGTAAGATTTTAAATAATGCTCCAATTAATACTACTGAAGCTCCTAGGCCGTAAGCCATATTCATTAATTTTTTCTTTCTAAGTGATTGTGCCATAATTTTTAATTTTTAGTTTTTTTGGGTTAATTATAATTTCGAGTTAGTTAAACTTCTATTTTTATAGATTATTGTATTTTGGTTATTATTATTTTTCTTTCATTTTGGTTCCCATATAGTCTTGTACTGTTCTAAAACCTATATAGCTTCTTGCTGAATCTCCATATTCATAATCTCTGGTACTTACTTCTAAGAAATAAGCTACATCTTTCCATGATCCACCACGAATTACTTTTCTTTGATTATTTTCATCATCAACATTTGGGTTCATTGTAGAACCTAAATAGTATGATGTAGGGTTATAAGCTGTAGCGGTCCATTCTGAAACATTACCTGCCATATTATATAAACCATAATCATTAGGACTGAAAGACTTTGCTTCCATAGTATATAATGCTCCATCTGTTGCATAATCGCCTCTTTTTGGTTTAAAGTTTGCTAAAAAACATCCTCTATCGCTAACTGTATAAGGTCCGCCCCAAGGAAACTTTGCATATTCTAATCCACCACGAGCGGCATACTCCCATTCAGCTTCAGTTGGTAATCTAAAACTAGGTACTCTACCAGATGCTTTCTTTTTTTTAGTTGAAGTTAAAAACTTGTTCTTCTTTTGTGTTCTAAAGTCACAAAAAGCTTTTGCTTGTTGCCATGAAATTCCAACAACAGGATAATCATTATATGCCTGATGCCAAAAATAATCTTGGTGCATTGGATCATTATAAGAATAATTAAAATCTCTTACCCATACTGTAGTATCAGGATATATTTCTACAATATTCTTTTTAATAAAATCTTTTCTGTTACCACTATTACGAGCAGCACCTTCTCTATCAAAAGTGAA
>CAZHYX010000409.1:0-2537 GCA_964536675.1 uncultured Flavobacteriaceae bacterium | reverse complement strand
ATTTAACCAGTGGTAAAGATAGCGTCAGGTTGCTACTGCTCATTGATGATCTGGATCGCTGCCTGCCTGAAAAAGCCGTTGAAATGCTGGAATCTATCAAGTTATTTCTGGATGTAGAAGGTTGTGCCTTTGTCTTGGCATTAGACGATGAAGTAGTCGAACGGGGCATCATCCATCGTTATAGAGATTATCTCTTTCAAGGCAATGGCACTCAAAATGGCAATACATCACATCCATCACAATCATCACACCTGCAGCTACCCATAACCGGAATTGAGTATCTGGAAAAAATAATACAGCTTCCTTTCCGTCTGCCACAACCTTCTAAAAGTGAAATCAGGACATTTTTGCAAGCAAAGTATCCTGATTTGTTTGGTCTGTCTGTCACTAATGAATTTCAGGGTGAAATGCAAGAGGGCAAAAACCCAAACAGTACGAACAGCCAAGATAATAAAAACTTACGTCACACGGCTAATGAAAAAATCCATACTGAATCAACCGAGTTGCTTGATCTGTTCGTTAACCACATACCCGCTGTACCGCGCAAACAAATACGAGCTGCCGAGTTATTAGAGCTACTCTTAGACATGGCAAAAAGTCGTCAGTGCGACGGACTGATACAGAAACTCCCTTTAGCTAAACTCACTTTGCTACAAATCTTTGCACCCGATCTATATCGCTTTGGTCGTCGCAAGTTCGTGGGGTTTATGACGTTACTAGAAGAATGGAGCGAACAAGAATACTGGCGATACAAAGATCATTTTCACAATTTGGTGAAAATTCGTTACGAAATAGAAGCCATAGAAAACAATGCCACACTAGAGAATACCCAACGGTGTTTGCCCAGTATAGTGAAACAGATTCAAGAGGATAACAAAGCACGAAAACAAGAAGCATTAAGAGGCGAACAGCGTTTATATCACCGTTACTATAGGGAACTGATTGAAACCTTCGAGAAGGCATCCCACAACCGTAGTGGTTTTGATCTGTATCGATTTGTGGCGACAGCAAAAATAAACCAGATTGATCTTAGCCCTTATTACACCCTAGTGGATGAAAAACAAAAGCAACCACAAGCTGGCGAAACATGGCAGGATAATGAACTTGAGAGGGTCAGTATTAGTGATCAGGATGAATTCCTAGACTTGCTATTTAGCGAATCAGAAGGTAGTTGGCAATCCGCAATGCATCGACCTGAATTAAACAATAAAGTTATCGACGACGAGCTATACAATGCAATAAGTAGCAAATTAAACGATGGCTTTGACAGTTTCAAAAACAATACAAAATGGCTTGCCTATCTTTGCCCCCATCTCTCCACTTTGCATTTTGAACGGTTATTGAAAGATACCGATACATTCAAGCCAATATTTGCAGCAGAAAATACCTCAGATCAAGCGTCAGCCAATGAAGACAAAGCCCATTTACTCAATGCACTACGTGAGGAACAACGTGCTTTATTAAGTGAACAGGGCGCGACTATTGAAGCCCACTACCTTGAGCAAATGACAAACGAGAACAATGACGTAAAAGACAGAGCGAAAGCAGGAAGACTGCTCGATAAGCTAGATCAGCGAGAAGGCGTTGCTACACGTAAAGATAATCAGAATATACCCATACCTAATATAGACTGGGTGTCTATCCCATCGGGTAGCTTTAAAATGGGTTCAGATGATGAAGAGTCCTATGCTGATGAAAAACCCATACACCCTGTTACTGTATCGGGCTTTCAGATGGCCCGTTACCCAGTCACCAATGCTCAATACCGTTGTTTTGTCGAAGCAGGAGGTTACGATGATGATGAGTTATGGGGTAAGTTACCCGAAGCCGCGAGTTGGTGGCTTGAAGGTGGTGAGGCAGATCAAAAGCTGCTTGATAGCATTAAAGATAAAGAGTCTAGAAGGCGTTATAAAAGCTGGTTAGCAAATGACACTGTCCGTGATGAACCCCATTTCTGGAATGATGCTAAGTGGAACAGGGATAACCATCCCGTAGTCGGCATTAGTTGGTTTGAATCACTAGCCTATTGCCAGTGGTTGAATGATCGGCAAGGGGAGGTTTTAGAGAGTGGTTTGATAGTGCCGAACAGCAACATTCGCCTACCTACCGAAGAAGAATGGGAATATGCCGCTAGAGGGTCTAAAAGCCTCAAATATGCTTGGGGGAAAGAGGCTGACAAGCTAAAAGGCAACTACGATGACACCGATTTAAAGCGAACCTCTCCGGTCGGTATGTTTCCCAAGGGGAAGGTATTTGGTTTACAAGATATGAGCGGCAATGTGTGGGAATGGACGAGTAGTAGGTGGGGGAACGATTTCTCTGAGCCTTCTTATCGATATAAGGACTGGAATAAGGAACAAGTTGCTGAAAGAAACAACATTAACCCTGTGGAACATAGGGTTATCCGTGGTGGTTCGTGGAACTTCACCTCTCGAGATGTGCGGTGTGCTTTTCGTGGCAGGCTTCTTCCGTACCTCCGAAGCGGCAGCTTAGGGTTTCGAATGGTTTATGGTGTTCTCCCTGGCTGAATTCTGGGT
>CAZHYX010000408.1:0-2538 GCA_964536675.1 uncultured Flavobacteriaceae bacterium | reverse complement strand
CAATAATCGTGTCTCTTTTAATTTCTTGAGCAGAAACTGAAAAAGATAAAGTTACGATAAGTATAAAAATAAAATTTCGTGTCATATTTTCTTTTTTTGGAATAGTACCAAAACTGTTCCAAAATTATAAATTAATAAGAAGTCTATAAAATAGTAACGTTAATTTTAGGATAAATTATTACATTCGTATAAAATAATTTTAAAGAATGGCAAAAAAAGCAATATTAAATAAAAAATCATTAACATTTCTCGAAAAATATTTAAACAATGCAGCTCCTACAGGTTATGAGTGGGACGGACAAAAAATATGGATGCAGTATTTAAAACCGTATGTCGATGAATTTTTTACTGATACCTATGGTACTGCGGTGGCAGTTATAAATCCGAAAGCGAAGTATAAAGTAGTAATTGAAGGGCATGCTGATGAAATTTCATGGTATGTAAATTATATTTCAGATAACGGCCTGTTATATGTAATTAGAAATGGAGGTTCAGATCATCAAATAGCACCAAGTAAAATTGTAAATATCCATACTAAAAAAGGAATTGTAAAAGGTGTATTTGGTTGGCCTGCAATTCATACGCGAAGTAAGGCAAAAGAATTACCACCAAAACCTGACAATATTTTTATTGATGTAGGTTGTAAGAAAAAAGCAGAAGTTGAAAAAATGGGTATTCATGTGGGATGTGTAATTACCTATCCTGATGAATTTCATATTTTAAATAAAAATAATTTTGTGTGTAGAGCTTTAGATAATCGTATGGGCGGATTTATGATTGCTGAGGTTGCCCGTTTACTAAAAGAAAATAAAAAGAAATTACCATTCGGATTGTATATTGTGAATTCGGTTCAAGAAGAAATAGGATTGCGAGGAGCGCAAATGATAGCAGAACGAATTCAGCCTGATGTAGCTATCGTTACTGATGTTACGCATGATACTACCACACCAATGATTGATAAAAAAGTACAAGGCCATTGTGAAATTGGTAAAGGGCCTGTTATCGCTTATGCACCTGCGGTACAACAAAAATTACGTGATTTAATTACTGATACTGCCGAAAAACATAAAATTCCATTTCAGCGTGCTGCCTTGTCCAGAGCCACAGGAACTGATACTGATGCTTTTGCTTATAGTAATTCTGGTGTTGCCAGTGCGTTAATTTCATTACCATTACGTTATATGCATACAACAGTTGAAACGGTACATAAAGATGATGTTGAAAATGTAATTAGATTGATTTATGAATCATTATTGAATATCAAAAATGGTGAAACGTTTAGTTATTTTGATTAGTCTCTAATAACTTTAAACGAAAAATTGGAATTTTTATACCTTAGTTGAATAAAGTATAGTCCTTTATGGTATTTGGTAAAATCTATACTATTTGTAGTCAGGATATCTTTATGAATTAATTTTCCTTCAGAGGATATGATTTTATAGCTTGAACCAATTAAGTTTTCAGGAAGATTAATTTTTCCTTGTGTAGGATTTGGATAAACTATAATACTGTTTGTTAAATAATCTGTATTTCCAAGCGTAACTGATGATTCATCAGCACCACAATCTACAATATTATTAATTCTTGGTTCATTATCTATATCAACGTTAGTATCGGTAGTAGTAAAATTTGGGTCACCCGCATCAATGGCAGGAGAAGTATCCATAATATGAAAATCGTTAGTGTTTGCATTTACAAATACCGGATTCCCAAAATTGGAATGTGTACCATAGCCGGTACTGTTATAAAAATCTGCTAGGCTTTTAGTTGTGCCATTGACGTCTGCTTCGGTAGCATTACTTCCTGCATCTGAAAAAACTAAATTATAATCAAGTATTAAGTTTGTTTGTGTTCTTGAGGTATTTATAAGTAAATTTTGATTTGACGTATAAAAAATATTATTCTCGATTTTACAATTGTCTAATTTTGTTAAGGCTATTTCTCCGCTAAAATTATTACCTACATCATTTTGATAAAAAGTATTATTATATACTTTTGAGTTTGATACAATTCCTGTAGTTCCCTGGTCATACCCTCCAATATGCATACCTGTATAGAAATTTTTATAAAAAAGATTATTTCTAAATGTAATATTAGAAGTGCTTCCATTTTCTTCACACCCTATTTCACCACCATATCCGTTATGATGACTAATATTATTCTCTACAATAATGTCCCTTCCACCATCAATATAAATTCCAGCCGCTGTACTGTAAGACGCATTGCAATTATAGACTAAATTATTTCTGATAATTCCGTATCGTCCTTGATCGTTTTGTGGATTAGGAGAAGTGCCATAATTTCCGCTAATATCTATCCCAATATTGGTATTATCATGTACTAAATTATCTTCAATTAAAAAAGTGCTAAAATTACCGCCTGCAGCTATATTTTCGCTATAACCTGTTTGATTATTAAATACTTCATTGCCGCGGATAGTTATATTGTGAATTGAATCTGTAGCGCTATCAGCATAAATACTAAGAGGAACGGCATTAGTATTTGTATTTACCGGAGCATTAAGATCAGCAGAGAATT
>CAZHYX010000407.1:0-2540 GCA_964536675.1 uncultured Flavobacteriaceae bacterium | reverse complement strand
TACTGGCGTTTCTAAACTATCAAAAGAACATGCTTCTAAAATTGATTTGGAAATAGGTGGTGAGCTTATTGGTTTATTGCATGATCTTGGGAAATACAGTCAACAGTTCCAGAATTACCTAAATTCAGCAGTCGGGAATATCAACCCTGATGCAGATGAATACACCGATGCCAAAGCAATGAAGGGGAAAATAGATCATTCCAGTGCAGGCGCACAACTGATCTGGCAAACGCTAGCTAAGAAAGGGCAATTAGAAAACATGGTTGCCCAAGCCCTAGCACTCTGTATAGCCTCACATCACTCTGGTCTTATAGACAATATAACTTCTAATAAAAAGAGCACGGGAGAAGATAGCTTTTCAAAAAGAATGGCAAAAGCAGATGACAAGACCCATCTAAAAGAAGCCATTGCCAATATGGAAGAGAAAATTGAAAGTCGTTATCTTGAGTTAATAGAAAACCCCGAACTCATCAATGCTTTTCAGAATGCCTTAGCTAACATTGGAATGAAGCTAAATAATAATCTAGCCTTATTCCAATTCCATTCTGGGCTATTGATTCGATTTTTATTTAGTTGTCTGATTGATGCAGATCGTCAAGATTCAATTGATTTTGAAAGCCCCGAAACAGCAAAACAACGACAAAACAATAGCTATATAACTTTTAGTCAGTTGCTTGAGCGATTAGAAAGCAGGTTATCAGGCTTTAAAATAGACAGTGAAGTTAATAAAGTACGCCATCAAATATCGAATGAGTGTTTACAAGCAGCAGATCGAGAACAAGGGATATTCACCTTGTCCGTCCCCACAGGAGGAGGCAAAACACTAGCCAGTTTACGATTTGCACTTCGCCATGCTGAAAAGCACAAGCTTGATCGTATTATCTACATAGTACCTTTCACTTCCATCATTGATCAAAATGCACAAGATGCCAGAATGACACTAGATGACTCAGATGGTGATATTGTACTAGAACACCACTCTAATCTTGCTCCAGAAAATCAAACATACTACAACAAAATACTTTCTGAAAACTGGGATGCACCAATTGTTTATACCACTTCAGTACAATTTTTAGAAACACTATTCTCATCAGGTACAAGAGGCGTTAGGCGAATGCACCAACTCGCTAACTCCATCATTATTTTTGATGAAATTCAAACACTGCCTATTAATTGCACACACTTGTTTTGTAATGCTATTAACTTTCTTATTAATAGCTGTAAAAGCTCAGTAGTGCTGTGTACAGCTACCCAGCCTTTACTGAATAAAGTTGATCCACAAAAAGGATCATTATCATTCACAAAAGATAATGAAATAGTCAGTGATACCCAAAAATTATTTGAAGACTTAAAGCGTGTTGAGGTTATTAACAAAACAAAAGTAGGTGGCTGGTCATTTGATGCCATTGCAGATTTAGCTATCGAAGAAACAGAAGAAAGCAATAGCTGTTTAGTGATCGTCAATACAAAAAAAGCCGCGCAAGAGATTTATCAGTACTGTCGTGATAACAGTAATTACAAAGTTATGCACTTGAGTACCAATATGTGTCCTGCACATCGTAAAGAAATACTCATAAAAATAAGAGATATGCTAGATACTGATAAATATTTAATTTGTATAAGTACGCAGCTTATTGAAGCGGGGGTAGATGTTGATTTTGGATCAGTGATTCGTTTTGTTGCAGGGCTAGATTCAATAGCACAAGCGGCTGGGCGTTGTAATAGAAATGGTAAACGAAAGATTGGTAACGTATATATTGTTAATCCAAAAAATGAAAATCTGGATATGTTGCCTAGTATCAAAATAGGTAAAGAAAAAACACTAACTATCCTAGATGAATATAAATCCAATCCAGGGTATTTTAATTATGATTTAACTGGGCCAAAGGCTATGGAGCAATATTTTAAATATTACTTTTTTGACCGTAAGGATCAAATGGATTATCCACTAAGTGTAAAAGATATTGGACATGATGACTGTTTGTTGAACTTGCTTGCTCAAAATAGTGATGCAGTTGGTGAATACAAGCGTGTTAATAGCAGTAATCCAAGTTTTAATTTCAAACAAGCTTTTATGTCAGCCGCCAAAGCATTCAAAACCATAGATGCACCTACTCAAGGCATTGTCGTTCCCTTTGGTGAAAGGGGAAAAGAGCTGATTGCTGAATTGTGTGCAGTTTCAGATATTACAGAACAAATCAAGCTACTGCGTGAAGCTCAACAATACACTGTTAATGTATATCCCTACTTACTGGACAAATTAAAAGAAATTGAAGCTGTTCATCCAGCCCAAGCAGAGGTAATGGAAGTGCTTTATTTACGAACAGAATATTACGACAAAGAGTTTGGTTTGAGTGAAGAGCCAACAGGAGAAATGGAGACTATTTGTGTTTAAATCAAAACCTATTGAGTTCAAAGTATGGGGACGCTACGCCCTGTTTACAGACCCTGTAACCAAAACAGGGGGAGAGAAATTTTCTTATCATATTCCTACCTACGAAGCCCTAAAAGGTATTGCTAAGTCTATTTATTGGAAGCCT
>CAZHYX010000406.1:1906-2545 GCA_964536675.1 uncultured Flavobacteriaceae bacterium | reverse complement strand
AAAATACAACTCAATTAGCACTTTTTTGCTAAATCCTTAGGTCGAACTCAGGTTTTTAAACAATTTATTAGTGCACCTGCCTGTCCGGCAAGTGGGTTAGTGGCAAAAAAACATACTAAATCAATTCAAATAAAAGTATGCATTTGCCCTAACCTTATTCTAGGAAATAACCCTTTAATTGTACAAAGTTTATATATTTGTAGTACCAACTAAAACTGTCAAATGGAATATTTAGATTTTGAAAAACCTATTCAGGAGTTAGAAGAACAATTATCAAAGTGTTTAATTATAGGCGAAGAGAGTGATATAGATGTCACTGAAACATGTCAACAAATCGAGAAAAAACTCGAAAAAGCAAAAAAAGAAATATATAAAAACTTGACTGCTTGGCAGAGGGTTCAAATGTCAAGACACCCAGCTAGACCATATACTTTAGACTTTATTAATGCATTTACCAAAGGTACATTTATGGAGCTTCATGGTGATAGAAATGTAAAGGATGATAAAGCCATGGTTGGAGGTCTCGGTAAAATAGGAGATCAATCTTTTATGTTTATTGGTCAACAAAAAGGTTATAATACCAAGACAAGACAGTATCGTAATTTCGGTATGGCAAATCCTGAAGGTTATCGTAAAGCC
>CAZHYX010000406.1:0-1895 GCA_964536675.1 uncultured Flavobacteriaceae bacterium | reverse complement strand
GGTTAATGAAAATGGCAGAAAAATTTAAGATTCCGGTAGTAACATTATTAGATACTCCAGGAGCTTATCCAGGTTTAGAAGCAGAAGAAAGAGGACAAGGTGAGGCTATTGCCAGAAACATTTATGAAATGACTATTTTAAAAACACCAATAATTACTGTTGTTATTGGTGAAGGTGCATCTGGAGGTGCATTAGGTATAGGTGTTGGTGATAGAGTTTATATGATGGAAAATACCTGGTATACAGTAATTTCACCTGAATCATGTTCCTCTATTTTATGGCGTAGTTGGGAATTTAAAGAACAAGCTGCCGAAGCTTTAAAACTAACTGCAAAAGATATGAAAAAGCTAAAATTAATAGACGGAATTATAAAAGAACCCTTTGGAGGTGCACAGAGTAATAGAGAAGAAGCATTTAAGATTGTTGAAAAGCAAATTGTTAAAGCATATAATGAATTAAAAGATTTATCAGAAAAAGAACTGGTAAAAAAGCGTATGGATAAATATGCCGAGATGGGTGAATATAAAAGCTAAATTTTTTATAGATGAAGATATTATCTGCTAAACAACTTTATAAAGCAGATCAAATAACCATTAAAAAAAGAAAAATTACTTCTTTAGATTTAATGGAACGCGTCGCAACACAATGTTTTCAATGGATTCATAATAGACTTCAAGGCGATTCAGTTACTATACAAGTATTTTGTGGTACCGGTAATAATGGCGGAGATGGTTTGGTAATAGCAAAACACCTTAAACAACATGGATATAATGTAAATACCTATGTTATCAATTGTAGTAATAAACGTTCTGAAGCGTTTTTAGACAATTATGAACAACTAAAAGAAATTGGTGTTTGGCCTGAAATGATTACTTGTAGTTCAGAATTTCCAGAGCTTTCAGAAAATAATATGGTTATTGATGCTATTTTCGGGTTGGGTTTATCAAGAAATCCCGAAGGTGTTTTAAAAGAAACCATTCAATTTATTAATGCATCTAATGCATATGTACTTTCTATAGATTTTCCTTCTGGTTTATTTGCTGACAAACCAGTTATTGATACAGAATCTGTTATAAAAGCATACCATATTTTAACGTTTCAGACTCCAAAATTAGCTTTTTTACTACCTGATAATCAAGAGTACATAGCTTCTTGGGAAGCGATTGATATTGGTTTAGATAGTGAGTATTTAAATAAAGTTGAAACCAATTTTTATCTTACCAATAAAAACGATGTACTGCCAATATATAAGTATAGAGAAAGGTTTTCCCATAAGGGGAATTATGGACACTCATTGATAATTGGAGGTAGTTTTGGTAAAATTGGAGCTGTTACACTAGCATCTAAAGCAGCGTTAACTATTGGTAGTGGTTTGGTAACAGCGTATGTACCTAAATGTGCCTATCATATTCTACAGACTGCTTTAGCGGAAGTAATGGTAGAGGTAGATGCTGAAAATGAATTAGAATATTTTAATTCTAAAATAAATCCAACTGTGATTGGAATAGGAGTAGGGATGGGTACAGATACCAAAACAGTAGATGGTTTTCAACAATTTTTACAAAAAAATAAATCACCATTAGTTATAGATGCTGATGCGATTAATTTGCTGTCAAAAAATAAGAATTTATTGAAATTATTACCTGAAGACTCTGTATTGACACCACATCCTAAAGAATTTGAGCGTTTAGTAGGAAAATGGAAAGATGATTATGAAAAACTAGGTAAATTATTGAAACTATCTAAAAAACACAAACTAATTATTGTACTAAAGGGTGCGTATACAACTATTGCTCACCAAGGAAAAATATATTTTAATACTACTGGAAATCCTGCATTAGCGACAGCCGGAAGCGGAGATGTGCTTACCGGTATCATAACCGGATTGATTGCGC
>CAZHYX010000405.1:0-2567 GCA_964536675.1 uncultured Flavobacteriaceae bacterium | reverse complement strand
TAGAATTATTTAAGTTAGTAAATGAATTTAAATTTTTGTCTGAACTCTCACCCGATTGCTTTGCATGCGTGCCGGAAAATACCAAAATAAAAGCTGAAAGTAATATTAAAGGCAAAGTTTTACTAAACATGAAAAAATTATTCAATCTAGAAAGATAAGAAGACATAATATGTCTTAATTGTTTTTGGATATTAATTCGAAGCTCCTGTTCATCAG
The DNA here is from genome assembly GCA_964536675.1 of uncultured Flavobacteriaceae bacterium. GTDB lineage: Bacteria > Bacteroidota > Bacteroidia > Flavobacteriales > Flavobacteriaceae > Aureibaculum. The sequence continues at coordinate 2,351 of CAZHYX010000405.1, read as the reverse complement.
CAAACTATACAAAGTAGAGATATGGAAGGGTGACGACGCAGATAAAAACAAAATATCAGTGCTGTTGTGATAATACGTGTTGTAAAACTCTGAATATTAGATAATAGACAACATACAATAACAATCGTTTCAATTAGAGCAAAACCAGCCAGAACACTGTAAATTTCACATTCTACGTCATTATTTTGCATTTAACTGATTTTCCAAAATAATAGAATATTAAGAATAGTGTTAACATTAAGACAATTCAAGCATAATTCATCAGTAAATCCAACAAAACCATGAGGTATAAATAAAAATTATCATGCAATACGGGTAACTTTAGGAAAAATGCAGCATGAATTAATTTTTTTACATGTAGACTTTTTAAAAGGTAAACAAAACAATAAACTTAGTACACTTACGAATGTGGAATTAATAGCGCGTTGGTTTTTGTCGAGAGCAAGTACTGAAACGAGCGCATAGCAGGAACCAGTATCCTGCGTCAAGCGACTCTTGCACATCCTTGTGCTACCAACAGTTTTAGCAATTTAGCTATCAGCAAAGCTTCCGCTCCTGCTCACGCCCCTTACCTACATCCACGTAGGTAAACTCAGTTGCTAGAAATCAGCAACTGTGACAGGGTGATGTATAACAATGAGCATTTATCAATTTTTTGACAAAAATCCAACTTTTTTTTGGAGATTTAATATGCCTTTATTAATAATCATTATTCTTTTTTGTTCTACTTCGTGTATGGATATGGACAGCTCAGACAAAAAACCCAATAGCACTGATATAGATGTCGAAATTTCAGAAAATCAGGTAAAAGCAGCTGATATTAAACAACAAAAATTATTAAAGGCCATTTCTTTATCGGTCAAAACCACTATTGGAAAAGAGCTAGAGTTTGATATTAATGAATTAATACAATTGGGTAAAATTCAGTTGGTCGATTTAAAAAGCGGTCATTACGGTGAATCAGGCGAAGGCTGCATCGTTAAAGAGGGTAAATATTTTTTTGAAGGTCTCTTTGTTATACTCAATGAACAACTTTCTATTGCTGAACTCGCTAGTTCTTTAGTACATGAGGTCACTCATTATCGAATGTTAAAAGATCTGGGTAAATTAGAATTTGGTTTTCCTGTCAAAGTAGCTGCTTTTGAAATTTCGGCATTTGCAACACAATATGAATTTATCACGGAATTAGAACAATTAAAACTAGTCAATCGTCAGCAGATGTTTTTGGAAGAATCTGAAAAAATTTCAAATCTTATGCTTATTTCATATCGCCTTAGAAAAAACTGGTCTGATAAAGGGTTTAAAGCCGTTTTTAATAAACTTGTAGAGTATGGTTATCCGCTTGCTGAACTAGATAGGACAATTAGTCAATTATCAGAAAAAGAGTGTGTAGGAATAGTGAGTTAGCTTATGTAGTACTCTGGTAACCGTACGAAGCATAGCTTTCAAAAACTGACTTCATTTTTTTTTGAAAGCTTGTTAAATGTTGTTGCTAATTTTAACAAGGCTTTTTTTAATTTTTCATCCGTCTGGTTTTCAGCCTGGTTGAAAATAAAATTAATGTTCTCAGCTGAAGGAAGTTCTATGGATTGCGGATCTTCTCTCTCCATTATTTTGGGAATAATTTTTATTTTCACCTCTTCATAATTACCATAATCAGAAGCACGAACCACCTGTAATAATTTTTTTGTATAAAAACGAAGCTGAGACGACCAAGTTGCTGAATCTGTATAAAGTATTATTTTTTTACTTGAAATAACACAAAATAATGCGTGGCTAGAAAGATGTTCCGGAAGACTTGACGCTATTATTTTTAATAGCTTATTTTGTATTTCAATTTGATCTTTATAGCGAGAAATAATTTTTCCTTGATAACTTGAGACCGATTTGAAAACATCTTTTTTGTAAGCCATATTTCTGATATGTTTAAGTTTTTCCAGTTCCCTAAGTAAGAGGAACACCCATTATCGACGTCTAGGTATCAAATTTTTGCTCGATTTTACTTTTTTGAATATTCATAACCGGCCATCAGTCAGCTCTAATATTGCACATAAATAGCCGAAAAAATTGTCACTTATATTTGTAACCCTCGTTCACCAAATGGCTAACCATACACGGTTGCTTATCCCGTTCAAAAAAATTACCAAAGCACTAACTTATCGCCATTAAGTGAAAAGTTTTTCATAGTGCATGGAGTCGAGATGGTGTAACTTCTCATTAATCACAGGAACCTTTTTTTTCAATAAGTTACAGACAAGAAAAAGTGTTAAAAAAATTGTTTTTATCTTTTCTTAAGAAACAATCAATGACTTAGAGGTGGTTTTTCTTAAAAATATAAAAGTTTTCATTTT
>CAZHYX010000404.1:0-2567 GCA_964536675.1 uncultured Flavobacteriaceae bacterium | reverse complement strand
AATCATCATGAATTAAATGTTCTTTCGGAAAACTAGAAACTCTTTTACTAAAATTTTTTAAAGGTTGTTCAGCAATATCTAATATAAATACATTTTTAAATCCTAAATTATGTAAAAACTCAGCTTCATAACCATTACCGCAACCGGGAATTAAAATTGAGATATTTTTATTGATTAATTGCTCAAAATATACTTTGAGAGGTGTAGAAACATCTCCAATATCCCATCTTGTTGTATTATTGAGATATTTTTCTTTCCAGAAATTAGCATTAAAATCATTCATAGTCATCGGTGTAATCTTTAATGTTTCGTCTGTCCTTTTTAGTAGGTCTACCAGTCCCTTTTTTGCGATAATAATCTTTTGAGGCTTTTAATAATTCTTGATTTTCAAATGCTTCTTTGGGCGTAGTCTCTTTTCTATATAAATCAACCAACTTTGCTCCAACTCGACTAGGAGGGATGTCTAACACTTCTAATTCATAATTGATCTGATTTTTACGTACAGTAACTTTTTCGCCAATAAAAACCTCTTTTGAAGGTTTGATATTTTGCACTTGTTCACCAACTGGTGAGTTCATTTTAACATGACCTTTTTTACAAGCCTCAGTAGCCTGACTTCTAGTTTTAAAATAACGGATTGTCCATAGATATTTATCTATTCTCATCTGCAAATTTTAGTTTCCTAAAAATAGAAGGTTTATCAACATACATTTGATTAAATAATGGTGAAAAAGCTTTAGAACTCGTAAATATTTCAAATTGAAAACTTGTAGCTTTTTTTAAAGTTGTTCTACTGATACCTGTAATATCATCTAATGCTTTTTGTAATAAAGGTTCATCTTCATTGCCAAGAATACCAAAATTTTCAAAATCTTCTGCTAGCAAAATATCAGGGTCAAAACCTTCATTATTATTATTCTCATCAATCTTATTTACCTCTTGTAATACTATGGGTTGCATGGCATATGTATGATTAGAACTAACCCCAGAACGTGTAAAATTTTCAGAATCATATAAGGTAACAGAGGCAACATGTTTACCAACTGTTTTTGTGCCAATTAAATTTACATCAATATAAGGATTTAGGCCATTAATAACCAATTCACTTGCTGAAGCAGAGCTTCCACTAACTAAAACATATAATTCATTTAAATTTAAACTATTAATTTCTTGTTGAAATGTAATATTACCATTACTATCTTTTTTAGTAATTTTATCTGTAAAAATATTTACAAGACGGTCAGGATTTTGTTGCTCAAGAGCAGTTTGTAATTTATCATTCCAGCGTTCCTTTGAAAATAATTGTCCATTATATTGGCCTGTAATCATACTAGCCAAATATAATGCAGAACTAACTCTTCCACCTCCATTATAACGTAAATCTAATACTAAATCTGTTATGCCTTCAGACTTAAATTGACTAAATGCGGTATTCAGTTCTTCATCAAAGCTAGCATTAAATGCATTGTACATTATATAACCAATTTTTTTACCATTCATATCAAAAATTTTGGTCAAAAAAACAGGATTTTCAGTATAAACTTCTTTAGTCAATGCAACTGTTTCTCCAGTTAGAGAGATAGTTGTATTAGAAATTGAAGCCAAACTTAGGGTGTAAGAATCGTTACTAGAGAACAATAACTGTCTATAATTATTAATAGTAATTTGTTGTCCATCAACTTCTAAAAACAAGTCACCACGTTTAATATCTTTATTAGAAGCATCAGAATTAGGCAATATATAACGTACATAACCAAAAAGATCATCACTTCCTGATAATCTTACCAAACCAAATTCAACACCATTATTTTTTGAAACCCCTTGAAACTGTTGCTCTAAGGCAATATAATCATCAACTATCCAACTGAATCTATCAGAAGGGGATAAGAGGTCGTCAAATAAATCTTCAGGTTGGGTATAGGTCTCTAAAAAAGAATTTAAATCACTCTGAGTTGCAAACCTATCATCTGCCAAGTTAGTTACATCAGCCTGCCAGAAATAATATAGATTTAAACCTTTCCAAATAAAATCATTGATTTCTAAGTTCTGCGGAACGCTACTATCATCATCTTTTGTACAGCTAAAAAATAGAAAGGAAAAGATAGTAATTGCTAAGAAGAATTTCTTTTTCATAAATTTATTTTTTTATTAAGTCGCAATTTACTGAAAATAATTACTGATTGTAACAAATTGTTATCTTGTTCGTCGTAAAGGTGTATTGTGATAATGAAATAATACAATCAACCAAAACCTATAATGAATCAAACGGAATTTTTAGATAGTGTATTACCTTTTAAAGATAAAGTGTTTAGACTGGCTAAAAGACTGTTAGTTTCTAAAGATGAAGCTGAAGATGCCACACAAGAACTCTATTTGAAACTATGGAAGAATAAAAATAAATTAGAACAGTATAAGAATATAGAAGCTTTTGCAATGACCATGACCAAGAATTATTGTCTAGATCAGTTAAAAGCAAAACGTTCAAATAATTTATCTATAGTTCATAGTAATTATAAAGACAATAATATATCATTACAACGTGAATTAGAATTAAAAGATAGTGTTTC
>CAZHYX010000403.1:0-2567 GCA_964536675.1 uncultured Flavobacteriaceae bacterium | reverse complement strand
TTTTGGGCTTTTTTACCAAATCTATTTATATCTTTTATATTGCTGAAAAATGAACTAAAGCCTTGGCTTAAAAAATATATGATACTACTGATAATATTATTACTGGTTACTGTAATATTATGGTTCTTAAGGGTTCAAGTATTCTCAATTGGATTGATTCCCATTTTGATTTTATTGGGTATAAGATATTATTTCTTAATTGTTACATCGAGAGAGTCACAAGGAATCTAGCTTCTCATATACAGAATTATTTGAAATATACTCAGGTACAATTTCTTTAATACTAGAGACAATTTTAAGATTATCCATATTTTCAAGCTGTGAAAGCTTCAATATCTTCTCTTTAATGGTAGCACTAACTAATTGACTTACCTTCGCAATCATAATTTTATCATTATATGTTGGAATAGTATTTTCTTTAGAGCTTAATAGTTCTTCAAATAATTTTTCACCGGGTCTCAATCCGATAATTTTAATATTTATATCCTCAGGATAACGCAAACCCGAAAGATTAATCATTTTTTTAGCCAAATCATATATTTTTACTGATTCTCCCATGTCAAAAACATAGACCTCTCCTCCTTTTCCCATAATACCAGCTTCCAACACCAAACTACACGCTTCAGAAATGGTCATAAAGTAACGTGTAATTTCTTTATGGGTTACCTGTATTGGACCTCCTTCAGAAATTTGTTTTTTAAATAATGGAATAACCGATCCATTAGAACCTAATACATTTCCAAAACGGGTCGTTATAAATTTAGTCTTACCATCTTCATTCAAGCAATTTGCATAAATTTCGGCTATGCGTTTGGTTGCTCCCATCACATTGGTAGGGTTTACAGCTTTATCAGTTGATACCATTACAAACTTCTCTACATGATGCTTTAACGCTAAATCCATTATGACCTTTGTACCGTATATATTTACCTTAACTGCTTCGTAAGGGTTTTCTTCCATTAAAGGTACATGCTTGTAAGCTGCTGCATGAAATACCAATTCAACATTGTATTTTTTAAAAATGTCATTCATGCGAAATTCATTCCTAATATCTGCAACTTCAATAGAAAAATTTTTATACCTCTTTCTGATAAAACTTTGTTGCACATTATATAGATCAGATTCTGCTTGATCTAACAATATCAAATGTTTGTAATTATAATTTGCAACCTGATGTGCAATTTCAGACCCAATTGATCCTGCTGCACCCGTAATTAAAATAACTTTATTATTCAACTCTTTTTGTAAAATGGGATTGTTAATTTTAATAGGTACTCTGTTTAATAGGTCTTCAATTTTAACTTCTTCTATTTGTCCGATATTCAAATCACCATTAATCCATTTATCAATTGAAGGTACTATTTTTACTTTTACCGGTAATGATAACAAAGAATCAACTATCTCCATCAAGCGATACGGCTTTATATTTTGGATAGAGACTATTATTTCTTTTATAGCATTCTTTGTAACATATTCATTTGTAATAATTTCAGATGCATATACTTTAACTCTATTAAATTTTTTGCCTATTTTTCGTTTGTCATCGTCTATAAAACCTACTATACTTGCGCTATTATTTATATCGTTATTAATGGTTGCATAGGTTAGTAAACCTGCTTCACCTGCACCATAAATTAATGTTTTTATAGGAGGAACGTGCTCAGACAATAATCTGTAAATCACACGTTTAAAAATAAAACGACTAGTAATCAATAAAATAATATTTAATAAATAATGTACAACTAGCACTCTTATGGGAATAGCATATCTAATAGTAATCTCAAAAACTCTATCAGTTAATGTTATTAATATTAGTGCAATAAAAAGGATACTAAGACCAAAAAAAACATTCTGGGCGTCTTTCATTCCAGTTTGTCTAACTGTGCCCTTATGTGAACCAACGATTAAAAAACTTAGAACAGCTAAAATTATTACTAAAGGTATTTGAGAGAAAAAACCATATTGTTGAAAACTCAACTTAAAGTTAAAAATGATAAGATAAGCAATAAAGAAACTTTGTAGCACCAATGACACATCAATGAGTAAAACCACCCATCTTGCCACCGTGGCGTTTGCACCTTTTAAAAAAAATGATTTTAACATACTACTTAAATAACAACTAAATCAAGATAACTATTGAAGAAATATTTTGTTTTTTATTTTACAAAGGTCGTAATTCTAAATGAAAAAAGCATATAATTAAATTTTTAATCACTTTACTTGTGGCAATTGCTACTGAGCCAGCAAAGGTAAAATTTCAATGATTTGGAGTGGGCTTGATCAATATGGTTTGGTGAAAATCTCTGAGAAATTGCCACATTCAGTCACTCGCTTTACTCATAACTGAACTCGCAAAGTCACTTACTTATATTCTTTAAGACTTTCTATATGGACACCAAACCAAAAAATAAAAAACGTCTTCACGAGGAACGAAGCATGAGTGACGTGGTGATATCTTCATTATTATAACAGTCTATAATAAAAAGGTCAAAGGTAGTATGGATTTTATTTAAAAAGTAGGTGAGAATTTCGGAGAGATTGCCACGCTCAGTCACTCGCTTTACTCG
>CAZHYX010000402.1:0-2574 GCA_964536675.1 uncultured Flavobacteriaceae bacterium | reverse complement strand
GTAAAGGTACAACTCCTTAGCAGGGAGCCCCGATCGACCACTCTGGCACCTCTCCTAATATTTTAATGAACTTCACTTCTAAAAAGCGTGTACCTACTCAAAAAAATAACGTTTTTGTATAGGCGGGTGCAAATGTAATAATTTGATGATTTACTACCTATTATTTTTTGAATTTTTATTCTAAAATTTAAGAGAGAAATCTTAATTAAATAAGATTTAACATTTTATGCAGATACTATCTTATAAATTTATTATAAATTTAGAATCAAATCATCGTAAAATAATCAAACTAACCTATGGCAACACTTATAATCAATAATAAAGCATATCAAGTAGATACTGACCCTGATATGCCTCTGCTCTGGGCAATTAGAGATTTATTAGGATTGACAGGTACAAAATATGGATGTGGTAAAGGACTCTGTGGAGCATGTACAATATTAGTGGAGGGTGAGCCTATCAGGTCTTGCTTGACTCCAGTTTCTTTAGCAGAGAGTAAAAACATTTTAACCATTGAAGGTGTTGAAAATGAAAATAAAATATTACAAGAGGTCTGGGAAGATTTAAATGTGCCACAGTGCGGGTATTGTCAATCAGGTCAGATTATGTCAGCTGTTGCTTTATTAGATAAAAATAACAACCCAACTGATAATGATATTGATGAAGCTATGAGTGGAAATATATGTAGGTGTGGAACTTATCAGAGAATAAGAAATGCTATTCATAAAACAGCTGAATTAACTAATTCTAAAATTGAATAACAATGAGTTCAATTCAAATAATAACAAGAAGAAGTTTTATTCGTGGATTAGGATTGGCTTCAGGAGGATTGATTATTGCTTGTAATTTTCCATCATCAGATGACAAGAACCCCATAAAAAGACCTTTTAATGGTGAGACTTTTGAACCTAATTTATTTATTCAGTTAAAAGATAATGGTGAGTTGGTTTTACTAGCTTCTCGATCAGAAATGGGTAATGGTGTACGCACCTCATTGACCTCAGTTATTGCTGATGAAATGGATGCTGACTGGAAAATGGTAAGTGTTCAACAAGCAACTGGCGATGCTAAATTTATGGATCAGAATACAGATGGATCACGTAGTATAAGGTATTTATTTGAGCCTATGCGTAAAATGGGCGCAACTGCCAGAGCAATGTTAGTTACTGCTGCCGCTGTAAAATGGCAAGTTGACAAATCAATATTAAAAACAGAAAATCACTATGTGGTTAACACAACCAATAATAAAAAAGTTTTTTATGGTGATTTAATAAAAGAAGCTGCTGAAGTAGCTATTCCTGAAAACCCACCATTAAAAGACCCTAAAGATTTTAAATATATAGGAAAAGGATTAAAAAGTATAGATGGTGCTGATTATGCGTCTGGGAAACCAAAATACGGAATGGATGTTAGACTCGATAATATGAAGTTTGCTGCTGTTGTACGATGTCCGGTTACTTTTGGTACTGTAAAAAGTTTCAATAAAGATGAAGCTTTAAAAGTTGCTGGTGTAATTGATGTTGTAGAAATCCCTAAAATTAATAAACCCTTTGGTACTTTAGGTGGTGTAGCTGTTATTGCAGACAATACTTGGGCAGCTTTTAAAGGAAAAGAAGCTTTAACAGTTGAATGGGATTATGGTTCAAATAAAGAATATACAAGTGAGGTGTATGATAAAATGATCTTGGCAAATGTTCATAAAAAAGGCAAAGAAGTTCGTAATGATGGTAATGTAAATAAAGCATTTAAAAATGCGGAACACATTATTGAAAGTACTTTTCAACTACCACATTTAGTACATGCACCAATGGAAGTGCCTAATGCTACTGCTTGGGTTCATGATGGTAAATGTGAGGTTTGGGCACCAGTTCAAGCACCACAAACTGCCAGAAAAGAAGTAGCGGGTTTTTTAGAAACAGCACTTGAAAATGTAACTATCAATGTAACTTTTTTAGGAGGTGGATTTGGTAGAAAATCAAAACCGGATTTTGTGGTTGAAGCTGTGGCTGTTTCAAAAGCTATAAATGCTCCTGTACAAGTGGTTTGGACACGTGAAGATGATATTCAACATAGTTATTACCATACAGTAAGTGCACAATATATGAAAGGAGCCTTAGATAAAGATGGTAATGTTACAGGTTGGTTGCATAGAGTAGCCTATCCTTCAATCGCCTCAACTTTTGCTCCTGATTCAGGATATGCAGCAGGATTTGAATTCGGACAAGGCCTAATTAATATTCCGTATCAAATTGACAATGTACGCTGTGAAAACGGAAAAGCGCCAGCACATTTACGTATAGGATGGTATCGTTCAGTAATAAATATCATTCAAAGTTTTTCTGTAAATATTTTTGTAGATGAATTGGCCACTAAGGCTGGAAAAGACCCACTACAATTCAGATTAGATCTGATTGGGAGTGACCGTGTGGAAGAATCTAAATCAGGACACCATTTTGATAGTGCCAAGCTGAAAAATGTATTAAAAGTAGTTGCTAAAAATGCAAATTATGGAAAAGATCTACCCGAAGGACACGGAATGGGAATAGCAATGCATTATAGTTTTTTCTCTTATAT
>CAZHYX010000401.1:0-2595 GCA_964536675.1 uncultured Flavobacteriaceae bacterium | reverse complement strand
ATTCGTTTGTTTTATAAAACCTATGGATTTCCAATCCATAGTGGTTTAGTTAATAAACTACCCCGAAGAACCATCGAGGTACCGTGCCTCGCCGGCAGGCGGGTTAAATGGAGTTTGCTACGCAAACATCGTTATTTCCGTCCGCCATAGGCGAGACAGGGAATTAAACCACATCTTCTCGTCCGCCGAATCCGCTTTTGGCGGAGAAGGAGGATTAAACCTTTCTATTAAATAATTATTTATGATTGATTTAAAACATTTTATATGTTAAAAATCAGCGACATATATTTTATCTAAATTTTTTTCACTAAATTTATATGCGTTTATCATCAAAATTTGATAGATGTATAACCTTAAATTTATTCATTATGAAAATGCAAGGCTTCTTCTCAAAACAAAAAACAACGATAATATTATTAACGCTACTATTTTTTATAGGATTCTCTACTTCAGTATTAGCGCAAAATAAGTATAAACAATATAAAGGAATTATTTTAGATAGTCAAACTGAAAAGCCGTTAGTATTTGCTTCGATTTTAGTTAGTGGCACAAACATTAGTACTATTTCTAATAATGATGGCGAGTTTTTATTAAAAATTCCGAATGATATAGCTAATGCTAAAGTTGAAATATCATTTTTAGGTTATCATAAAAAGATTGTACCATTAACAGAGTTTAAGAAAAAGAGAACACGAATAATGCTTACTACTTCTCTAACTAAGCTATCAGAAATTGATATTTCTTTGCCTACAGACGCTAAAGCATTAGTACGTCAAACGCTTAAAAGGAAAGGTGATAACAATCTAAATGAACACTCAATAATGACTGGATTTTACCGTGAAACCATTAAAAAGCGTAAAAAGAATGTATCATTAGCTGAAGCTATAGTAAGTGTATATAAACAACCTTATACTTCATTAAAGAAAGATAATATAAAGTTATATAAAGCCCGAAAGAGTACAGATTATACAAAGCTTGATACACTTGCTTTAAAGTTACAAGGAGGACCATACAACGCATTGTATATTGACTTGATGAAATACCCTGAATTTATGTTTACCGATGGTGTAATTGATTTGTATACATTTAGTTTTGCTCCTTCAACTACAATTAATGAAAAACCGGTATATGTGGTTAATTTTAAACAACGTGATGAAGTAACTGAACCTTTGTATTATGGTAAATTATTTATTGATTCTGAAACATTAGCATTAACAAGTGCTGTTTATAGCCTTAATGTTGAAAATAAAGAGTTAACCAGTAAATTATTTGTAAAGAAAAAACCTAAAGATGTTTTTGTTTATCCAACTGAAGCAGCATATAGAGTTGATTATCGTGAAAAAAATGGAAGATGGTATTATGGCTATAGTAATGTACAATTAACATTTAAAATTAAGCGTAAAGGTAAATTATTTAATTCTGTTTACTCCTTAATTAGTGAGATGGCAATTACCGACTGGGACTATAATACTGAAAATGAAAAACTTAAATTTAAAGACCGTTTGAGACCATCAATAATTATTGCAGATGAAGCTTCGGGATTTTCTGACCCTGAATTTTGGGGCGAATATAATGTAATTGAACCTGAAAAATCAATTGAGTCTGCCATAGATAAAATAAAACGTCAATTAAAAAAGATGAGTAAAAGTTAAACTTTTTTACCATATTAAGTCAATTCAATTTATGAAGGGTTTATCGTTTTGATATGCCCTTTTTTATGTTGTATCTGTAATAAACTACCTTGTGTTTACATTTTATTGATGTAAATTATTCTAAAATATTAAATCACATTTTACATTTTTGATTAAACCTTTCTCATTCTAGGAGGTCTTATTATTGTTAAATATAAAAATGAAAATTATGAATAAGGAAAAAACTATAAGTTTATTATTGGTATTATTTTTTACCGTGAATGTACTTTTAGCACAAGATATCACAACTGTTAATGCATTGAATAATGAAATAGGTGATCATCTTGATTTGGAAGCTGTAGCATCCATTTTTGGTGATGCAAAAGATTTAGAAGATTTTGAGAAAGAATTAAATAATCCTAAATCTCAAATCTCTAATCTAGATTTAAATAAAGATAATAATGTAGATTATCTTAGAGTTGTTGAAACTGCTGAGAATGATACACATGTAATAGCTATTCAGGCAGTTCTTGGAGAAGATCTATATCAAGATGTGGCAACTTTAGAAATAGATAAAGATAGTGAAGGAAAAACGAGTATTCAGATAGTTGGTGATGTGTATATGTATGGTTCAAATTATATTATTGAGCCTGTCTACATATATAGACCCTTATTGTTTTCACTTTTTTGGAGACCATTTTACCGCCCATACAGATCCGTTTTTTATTGGGGGTATTATCCAAAACATTTTCATTTTTGGCATCCACATCATGTACATACATATAGAAAAAATGTACACGTACATATAAATACTCGTCATTCATATTCACATACACATATTAGAAGAAGTACAACAGCGATACATATTCACAGTAAAACACGCCGTAATGACTTTGCAAAAATTAATCTAAATAAAACCAATGGCACTCAAAAAAGAGCCTTACAATTTAAGAAATCAGATAGT
>CAZHYX010000400.1:0-2604 GCA_964536675.1 uncultured Flavobacteriaceae bacterium | reverse complement strand
ACTAAAGAGACTTTATCTCTTTTTCTCCTTTTACCGGCAATTGGATAATTAATAATTCTAAAATTTCAATTAACGGTCTTAATCCGATTCTAACTAATCCTTTTAAATTACCATTTTGAGTAATAAAATTAGCCAATAAAGGACTAAACCGCTCATATTGTCTAACAACTAACACGCCAAACTGATTAGTTAAAAGATATTCATCTCTAAACTGACGCAAAGTATCTAACTCTGGAGCTAAAGGAGAATCAAAGACAACAGTAGCGATAAAACATCCTGGTGGACCTGGGGCCGGGACTGGCTTTACCTCAAAAGTATCAACATCAGAAGAGCCCAAATAAACAGCATCACCAAGAAACTCTGTTTTTAAAATGTGAATGCCGGGACTCAAATCCAATTCTAAATCAACCTCTGCTTTTCCTTGTTTATTAGTAGCTGTCCTAACTGATAATCCAGCCAAATCAAAAATAATAATTTTGCCTTCTAAATTGCCGAATTCAAGATCTTTTTCAGAAAGTTGGACGCTTAAGCTAATGGTAGAATCTTGAACGCCAGAAAGGGGTCCAGTATAGGTTAAAATAGTATCTTCCTTCAAAATTTCAAAGGAAGTGGAGTCAGATGAACCATGAAATTGTTCATCACCACCAAAAATAGTTAATAGAGAATAATAACCAGCTGCTTGATTTAAAATAAGAGGAATAATTGCTATTCCATTGATATCAGTTTGAGCAGTAACTGTTTGGTCTTCTAAAATAAACTCTATTTTTCTATTATGAATAACCTTTTCTGAAGCTTTTTCCGTTAATAACGCTTTAAATATTACTGAATCAGAATATTGACCTGAAATTACTCCTTGATAAACAACGACTGTTTCTAGTCTCGGCAAGACTAACCCTGGCGGTAAAAGATGCCAAGCAAAAATCAACAGCGGCACTATAACTATTCCAATAATCGCTGTTAAGGAAATAATAACTAATTTTTTTTTATTCATAAGATGTAATTGCTAATCGCATTAGTAACGGTTTGGATTTTGTAAAGCAGTAAAGATTTAAAGCTCTCTCCACTTTACTATCTCATATTCTCCATAAACTGGAAAATATGGCGGTGGGCTGTAAGTTAAACTAGGGTCGTAAATTATCTTAGTCCTTTCAAAACCAGAAATTACGTTATACTCCTTGTCAACCCAGGTAAAAGTCCAGATATGATTAGAAATAATTGAACCAAATATTTTAATTTTTTGACGGCGATGATAAGGAGCATACCAATAAGGATAAAAATACCTTATGACACTACCTCTTTGAGCTAATAAAACCGCTTCTATTTTCATTATATCAGGAGAACGCAAAGGAATCAAGATATTTTCTTGAGCAATTAAACCCAAAACCGAATTCGGATTTGCTCTAAGAATATTGTTAGGAATAATCATTCTTTTTCCTCTTCCAACTTTCGGAAATTTAGCTGCCACAACGATTGTCCGACCATTAATAACACCGCTAACCCAAACATTATCTTCAACAAAAATCGGACCACAATCAAAAGGTAAAGAAAAATTGCCAAAAAATTCAATTTTGTCAAAATCATTTGATTCAAAAACCCATTCTTGACCATTAAACCCCCAGATTTCTGGCTTTAAGCTTTTTATTCGAAAAATATCAACTGTAGCATTGTCTCTAAAAGAAAGATAATAACCCAAACCCAAAGGAGATGGCCCTAAATGAATTCCTCTTATCTTTGCTTCTTCCCGCAAAAAAGCTAAATCCTGAGCAATTGCGTCAAAATCCTTCCAAGCAACTGGAAATTGCCAAAGACCTTCTGGTCCTCCTTTTCCAGCGCCCCAAATACCAGGTTTTTCCTGAGGGGGCGAACAGCCATGCTCTGGACCGCAAGTATAAGTTTCTCTGGCTGAAAAAAACAAAGAATTCTGAAAACCATCCATTCTAATGCCACTATTAGAATGAACCATTCCTCTTATTTCTTCGCTCGGACCAAACCAAATATTACTATTAGTTAAAAAAGCGTATCTAGCCAAACTTGGCCTAGCATAAACAACCTGAATCGTTCTTTTAATGTCAGGAAATTCTAAAATCCAACCAGTTGATTGAATTCTTACTCCTGGTTGACAAATAGTTGGCGCAGTAATTTTTAATTGATACTGACCAATTACTATTCCAGCAGTATCTTTAAAGTCATAAATCCCGTCAAAGAGAAAATCAGTTGGCGCGTGGGCTAAGCGCCATTTAGCAAAATTTATGCCGGCTTCAGCAATGTGAAAAGATTTCTCCCATGATACTTGTTGCAACATCTGTCGACGTTGTAATAAAATAAAACCCAAAAGACTGCTTAGTAAAAGTAAAAAAATAAATCCAAAAACGAGAACTATGGTTATAATAGCGCCTTTTTGGGTTTTAAATTTGAAATTCTGAGCTTTGAATCTCATAGGTTAATTTTTAAATTTCTTATCTGAACGTCACTTTCTAAAATATGATCATCAGGCAAACGAAGCAGGTCAACATTAATTATTAAACTGACTCTCATTAATTTTGTATCTCGCAAACGAGCCGGAGCAGTTAATTCATTTCCATTACCATCAAAATATCTAAAAAT
>CAZHYX010000399.1:0-2615 GCA_964536675.1 uncultured Flavobacteriaceae bacterium | reverse complement strand
GGTGATTTCCCGTATAGGGAGCATTCATTATCATAAAGTACCAATAATCATTAGTCTTTTCAGTTAATATAACAACTCCATCATCAGCGGGTATATTTATATAAATTAAAGAACCTAAAGGATTGTTAGAATTCCAAAGTGCAGTTTCTTGAACACAAAGGCTAGTTATTTCACAATATGGCTCAAAAGTTGTACCGGAATCGCCTGTAAAATTATTGATATTTCTTCTAAAATAATCTAAAAACCCATCAGCAGTAAATTGTTCACCTGAAGTAGGATTATTTGGCAATGAATTAACTTTTACAGCAAAGTAATCCATATTTACAATAGTACCATTTGCATTATTTAACGTTTGAATAGCAAAAGAATTAAAAGTTCCACTTGGTAATCCTTTAATCTTATTTTTAATCGTTCGCGAAGCTTCATTTTGTGCCAATGTTCGCCATTGTTCTATTTGATTACAATCAATTTCAAGAAGCTTAAAAGGGTCTGATTCTAACTCTTCATTTAATTGCCTTTCTATTAAATCAGCAACAGTTATATCACCCAAAAGATTATCTAAAGCATATTGCCTTTCACCTTCTACTGCTAATCCTGCCACATATTCTGCAGCTTCTATATCTCGTTCATCAGTCTCATTAGGATGTAACATTCCTTGTACAAGATAATCATAATAACCACTATCCCAAATTGAAATACCTCCTCTTCTATGCTGATTAGCATATGTTTCTAAAAATGAAGCGGTTCTATAGGGGACTTCTAAAATTTAATTACCTGTTAATCAAATAATTATACGTATATTTACCTTATAACACCCCAATTTAAATCAAATGTACAAAACACAAGGAAAAAAAGGCTTATTTGATGAAGAATTTACCCGAGAACGTTTATCAGCTATGGGTAATCCATTAGCAGCGATTAGCAAAGTGATAGATTTTGAGTTGTTTCGGGAATTATTAGAAAGTAAATTACTCAATACCAACAAAAAGAATAATGCAGGAGCGAAGCCTTATGATGTAGTAATGCTATTCAAAATATTAATTCTCCAACGTTATTATGGTTTGGGAGACAGCCAAGTGGAATATCAAATATTGGATAGAACCAGCTTTAAAACATTTTTAGCATTAGAAACGGGAGATAAAGTTCCTGATGAAAAAACCGTATGGAGCTTTAGAGAGCGTGTTACAAAAACAGGGTTAGTAGAAGAGTTATTTGAACAGTTTACCTCATTCTTAGAAAAACAAGAGCTTATCTTTAACCAAGGTCAATTAATTGATGCTAGTTTTACCGTAGTCCCACGTCAACGTAACACGAGAGATGAAAACAAGAAGATTAAAAATGGAGAAGGAGATGATTTATGGAAAGACAAGCCCAACAAAAAGAGGCATAAAGATATTGATGCACGTTGGACAAAGAAAAATGGAGAGACCTTTTATGGCTATAAAAATCACGCAAAAGTAGATGCCAAAAGTAAATTCATAAAAACCTATAAAACAACTGACGCATCTGTTCACGACTCACAGGTATTAGATGATTTACTAGATGAAAAAGATAAAGACCAAGATTTGCATGCAGACAGTGCATATACAGGAAAAGACCAAGATGAAATTATTGCAAAATATGAAATGAAGAATCAAGTACATGAAAAAGGCTACCGTAACAAACCGTTAACAGAAGAACAAAAAGTAAATAACACTAAAAAATCAAAAATTAGAGCAAGAGTAGAACACGTATTTGGGTTTATGGAGCAAAGTATGAATGGCTTAGTTTTAAAATCAATAGGTATAGTTAGAGCATCTGGAATAATCGGATTAATCAACTTAACCTACAACCTTTTTAGATATGAACAAATTAAAAGATTAAAAATAAATTACTGATAGATAGATAGATAGATAGATAGAATTTCAATATTTATTATTGAAATCAATATGTTTTTGCTACATTTGAAATGTAATTTTTCTCAAAAAGAAAAAAAAGGGTTCTTGTTTTTTTGAGAAAACTGAAAAAATCAATTTTTAGAACCCGCCTATAATTCAAATGGACTTTTATCAAGTTACACTTCAAATTTCGAAAATGTAATTATAGAATATAATGGGAATATTGTCACTTTGACTGGAACAATTGAAGGAGATTCAAATTCAGAAGCAGAATTAGAACTAAACAATAGTGGATTAATAATAAAATTTACTGAAAGTACTCAATATACAGAACTTGAATATGACTCAAATGGAAATATTGTTACTGCTAAATCTTATGATAATTCTGATGATTTGTTACTTGAATTCACATTGAGTTATGATAATAAAATAAATCCATTTTATGGACAATTTGAATCTATTTATATTGAGCGTTTTATAGAGTTCTTTTGGGAATTTGAAGGAATATTTATAAATGGTTTTGAAGGCTATAGTTTTCCTTTTCAAAAAAACAACATTACTACAATTTCAAGAATTGGTGGAGAAACAACAACATATTCTTATATATATGATAGTGAAAATTATCCAACAAATGTAACTAGAGACATTTCTGGAGATACGATTATATATGATATTGAATATTATTAAAAACGTTTGCTAACAAAAAATATAGTTAATGCTGGCTAATTGCTTAATTCA
>CAZHYX010000398.1:1207-2649 GCA_964536675.1 uncultured Flavobacteriaceae bacterium | reverse complement strand
CTAAAGACTAAAGACTAAAGACTAAAGACTAAAGACTAAAGACTAAAGACTAAATACTAAATACTAAATACTAAATACTAAATTTAATTATTATTCTAAAATATAAACTAATCAAACATGAAAAAAATCCTTCTGCTTCTAATTTTAAGCTCAACAATGAGTTTTTGCCAACAAAAATCAACTAATGAAACAGAAATTTTATGGGATACTTATGGTGTCCCTCATATTTTTGCCGATAATGAATATGACTTACATAAGGCTTATGGATGGGCGCAAATGAAAAATCATGGCAATCTTATCTTAAGGGTTTATGGCGAGTCTAGAGGTAAATCAGCTGAATATTGGGGTACAAATTACAAAAGGGATAAGATGTTACATTTGATGAACTTACCTTCTACTGCAGAAAAAACCTATGATAATTTAACAGCAAAAGAAAAGTCGTTAATTGAAGCATTTACACAAGGGGTTAATGATTATGTTAAGGCAAATCCAACTAAAATTGATGAAAAATATAAAGTAGTATTACCTATAATACCTGTAGATATTTATGCGCACATGTTAAGAGGCATATATTATGAGTTTTTAGCTGACAATGAATTTAATAAAAGTCAACAATGGAAAAAAGGTTCTAATGCTTGGGCTATTGCTCCTAAAAATACAAAAAACGGTAATGCACTATTATTGGCAAATCCACATTTGCCTTGGTCTGACAATTATGCTTCCTATAAATTTTTTGAAGCACATTATAACTTGAATGGGAAAAGTCTTTATGGGGTTACATTGATAGGCTTTCCTATTATAAGTATCGCATTTAATAATCATTTAGGCTGGACTCATACTGTCAATACTTTAGATAATACCGATTTATATGAATTAACATTAAAAGATGGAAAGTATTTATTAGATAATGAATATCTAGAATTTAAAATTGAGACTAAAATTCTAAAAGCAAAACAAAAAGATGGTAGTTTAAAAATTGACACTTTAATCAGAAAGGTTTCTAAGCATGGTGTTATTGTTTCAGAAAAAGGGAACAAAGCTTTGGCACTTCGTTTTCCGTATATGGAAAATCCGCCTCATGCCCTTCAACAGTGGTATGACATGGGTCAAGCAACAAATTTTAATGAATTTGAAGCAGCCTTAAAACAAAATGCTATTGGATTATTCAATGTCATCTATGCTGATAAAACAGGAAATATATTTTATTCTTTCGCAGGAAATATTCCAGATAAAAAAGGTGAATGGAAAGATTGGAGAAAAACAGTATCAGGAGATACAAGTAATCTAATTTGGAATAATTATCATCCTTATGAAAAATTACCTAAGCTATTTAATCCGAAAAGTGGATGGTTACAAAATGCTAATGAAGGTCCTTTTACCTCAACAATTCCTCAAGAAATTAATTATGAAGCCTATGATAAAGATATTTCTGTAAATAATAT
>CAZHYX010000398.1:936-1197 GCA_964536675.1 uncultured Flavobacteriaceae bacterium | reverse complement strand
CTCAACAATCTGCAAGTCTAATACAAGGTAAAACAGCCTTGACTTTAGAAGAGTTGGTAAACTTAAAACATTCAACAAAATCGTCACTCTTCGAGCGTATTAGAGATGATATTGAGGCTTTAAGAAAGATAAACAAAGACAGTTTAACTACTGTTGCTCTAGACATATTAAAAAACTGGAATGGCGAATTTAATGCAGATAGTAAAGGTGCAATATTATTTATCAATCTATCTCTCAATAATTAACAGAATATAAAAACAT
>CAZHYX010000398.1:0-926 GCA_964536675.1 uncultured Flavobacteriaceae bacterium | reverse complement strand
CGTTAGACAAGGGAAAATTATTTAAGGAAAAGTGGTCTGCAAAAAAACCATTGACTACACCGGATGGATTTAAAAACCCAAAAATTGTATTAACTACATTAAAAGGAGTTTCTAAAAATATGGTTAAAACGCTTGGCTCATTAGATGTGCCTTATGGTGCCGTATTCAGAATTAAATTAGATGATTATGAAATACCTGCAAATGGTAGCTTTGGTAGTCTTGGTGTATTTAGAACCTTAATATTTTCAAAAGGAAAAGATGGTAAATACTACGCTTTTCATGGCGACGGCTATGTTTGCGCAACTGAATTTGGAGATGAAATAAAAGCCAAAGTAATTTTAGGTTATGGTAATGCCAGTCAACCCGGCAGTAAACATATTAGCGACCAATTAGAATTATTTTCTAAAAAACAATTACGTGATGCTTGGCTTACTAGAAGTGATATTGAAAACAATTTAGAAGAGCGAGAAATTATAAAGTAAAGGTATTTGAAAAATTAAATACTGTTATTCTGATTTCGCTTGCTGGCTAGGTCAATGTCATTAAATTAAAAATTTTTACTCAAACATAATATTTTATACCACCCTGTCTTTTTGCTAGGGCAAAAATTCACCCTCCTTAATCCCGAAGCCTCAGGAAAGGGGGGTTGTTAGATAAAAATCCAGTTAAAAATAAAATTTGTAGTCAGAAACACTCCTTCCCTCAATAAGGGAAGGTGGCTTATTCGAAGAATAAGACGGAAGGGTTACATTTTATTAATTTAATGACGTTACAAGCGAGGTAAGGTAATCTAGATTAATTTCAATAGAGGTTTCTTCTACGTCGGAATGACACACTCTACCAATTTTGGAATTTGGTATTGATAGCTAACAACCTGAGTTCGACCTAAGGATTTAGCAAAAAAGTGCTAATTGAGTTGTATTTTC
>CAZHYX010000397.1:0-2654 GCA_964536675.1 uncultured Flavobacteriaceae bacterium | reverse complement strand
AAAAATATGTTAAATAACTACTTTGCAATACATAGTACTGTAACAAATTTAAAAAATCTTCGTCTACTAAGTATAATCTAATTAAAAACAGAAATCATGAAAACTTTAAATAACTATCAGTACAAATTAAAAATCAGTAAAGCTAAAGGTAATGTTTGGAATCTAAAAAGACGTTACAGTTAAAATCAATTAAAACCTTACAATTATGAAAACTTTAAATAACTATCAATACAAATTAAAAATTAGTACCGCTAAAAGTAATGTTTGGAACTTAAAAAGACGTTACAGATAATTAAATAATTTATGAACCAGTTAAACTATACGTTATGAGACCAATAAATCACATTCAACAAAGGGTAACTAGCTTCGTATTAAAACAAATAAAGCTAAAGTACCACACTATAAATGCTTATAATTATAAAAAGGGTATGTTTATAGAAATAAAACACTAACCATAACATACTTAATTTAGGCAACATTAGAGGCTAGATTTTAGATTAACACTAAAGTTTAGCCTTATTTATTTAAAAGACTTTGGTTTCTTTAAATTCAATACCCAATGCTTTCTGAATTTCATGTATTCTTTGTAATTCACTAGGTATGATTAAAGCAATTGAAACACCTGTTTTTCCTGCTCTCGCTGTTCTACCACTTCTATGTGTATAGTATTCTAATTTTTCAGGAAGTTGATGATGAATAATAAAGGCTAAATTATTAACATCAATTCCTCGAGCTGAAACATCTGTTGAAATTAGAACTTGTAAAGTTCCTTTTTTAAAAGCCCTCATTACTTTATCTCTCTCTCTTTGTTGCATATCACCTTCAAGAGCAGCTACAGAAAAACCCTCCTCTTTTAATACTGAAGTTAAATTTTGTGTACCTGCCTTGGTTCTACAAAAAATTATACCTCTTTCTTCTTGTCTTTTGTCTAGTAATTTAGTCAAAAGCCCTACTTTTTCCTTTATGGTAGTTTTAATATATTGATGTTCAATATTTGCGTTTACCAATGCATTTTTATTTACTTCAACCCGAATTGCAAATGGCGACATATAGGTTTTGATAATTCGTTGAATTTCTTCAGGAAAGGTTGCTGAGAACAACCAAGTATTTCTTGTACCACCCGTATATCTTAAGATTCTATTTATATCTTGCTTGAAGCCCATACTCAACATCTCATCTGCTTCATCTAATACAAGTGTATTAATACTTTTTAAATTTACCTCTCCCCTTTCAATTAAGTCAATTAACCTTCCTGGTGTGGCAACAATAATATGTGTAGCTCTTTGTAAAGATTTTATCTGCTTCTCTATTTTTTCTCCACCGTATACTACTTCTACAAAAATCTTGTCATCAACATATTTTGTAAACTTAAATAATTGTTTCTTTATTTGTTGTGCTAATTCTCTTGTAGGTGATAAAATCAATGTTTGTACTACTGGAGAAGTAGCATCAATATGATGTAAAATAGGTAATCCATAGGCTGCCGTTTTACCTGTTCCAGTTTGAGCCAAGCCAATAAAGTCAGTTTTCGATGCTAGTAAAACGGGAATTGTAGCTTCTTGAATTTCTGTTGGATGTTTAATTCCTAACTCATTCAATCCTTTCACAAAATCTTTACGGATTCCGAGTTCAAAAAATGTAGACATACTTTTTTATTTAAAAATGCAAAAGTACGCTTATTTATGGGGTTTTAATGTATTAAAATTACTTTCTGTTAGACAATCTAATTAAAAATATTTGTCATTCAGAACATAGCTTTTGCGAAGTGAAGAATCTTAATAGAAAGATTTAGATTTTCTTTACACGAACAGCATTCATACCTTTTTGACCGCGTTCAAGCTCAAAACTTACTTTGTCATTTTCTTGAACTTCTTCAGTCAATCCGCTTACATGTACAAAATATTTTTCTTGAGTGTCTAGTTCTTGAATAAATCCAAAACCTTTTGTAGTGTCAAAGAATGCTACTTTACCTTTTCTAATAGGATCAACAGCATCTTCTCTATCTTCCATTTTAGGAATACCCAACTCTATACTAGAAGCATCTACCTTTATTTTCTTTGAAGGATCTGGTGGCGTATCTGTAAGTTGCCCAAATTCATCTACATAAACAAACATATTATCAAAACCTGTACCTTTTGAATTAGAAGCTTTACGCTCTTCTTTTCTTTTCAGTTTATCTTCACGTTTCTTTAAGCGTTTTTTTTCTCTTTCTTTTTTACCAAAGGTTTCTTGCTTTTTAGCCATTCAATTTTAATGTTAAAGTATGTTTCTATTTAATTTGTGATCGGCAAAGATATGATTTCTATTTGATTTTAAAAAAAACATCCTTTTATTCAAAATAAAAGCTTAAATAAAAGCAAAAAAATAGTGAAGCTAAATAACTTCACTATTCTTAAATTTATATAATTCCTTAATATTTTTTCATTTTTATGCCTTTAGTAGTCTTTCCTTTAGCTTTTTTAGTTCCTTTACGAACTTTTGACTTAGGTTTTCTTTTGGGTTTAATAACCTTTTTATTACCATTTGATTTTTGAACAGCAACAGCTCTTTTTTTAGTGCCAACAGGCTTATTTACACCAGCTACTCTAATAAATGTATTACTATCTGATTTCTTAAATTGTAAGGCTCTTTTTTGAGTGCCATTGGTTTTATTT
>CAZHYX010000396.1:0-2667 GCA_964536675.1 uncultured Flavobacteriaceae bacterium | reverse complement strand
AAAAATTAACACTCAAGAATGGGACGTGCCACTGGATGTGGTTATTACGCCTAGCATAATTTATTGAATGACATAACGTCTAAATCAGCAGTAGACCAAAGTTGGGCGGGTTTTGTGCTAAAAATTAAGCAACGCGAAATGCAAAAAACCAGAACAACTTGACCTGTTCGCTAGAATGATTTGTTAGCAGGTTGGCTTCATAAACAAGTAACTAAAACGGAAATCCTATTTCTTCCATTTTTTGGAGAGCAAAATCTCTATGTATGTTTTTTACAGCATCATAGTTCGAACCACTTTGTTGAGCATTTTTAATGCCGTATTTATTAACGTGGTTTCCCATAATCCATAAATTCACACCAACCTGTAAAGACCAGCCTGTTCCTACTGATTGAACTGAGTTAGTGGCTCTTCCATATCCTATATATTCATCTTGGTATTTTAATATCAAAATATCATCTGATTTTATATCTTTAATACACCCTTTTTGTTTCGCATCTTCATGTAAAACAAAACAATTATTGACAATGCATCTTCTAAGATTTTTATCGCTCCATGTAAATTATTGAATTAAAGATTGCTAACTATTTATTAAAGTAACTATTATACGAGCATAATCTTGATTTTGTCCTCAAAAAACTCAATCTGATTTTATTGCCACTGGTGGATTTTGACAAAAACAAAAATCAGATTGGAATGAGTGGTGGGCTTTACGACCAAACTCTAGCCTTCAAAAAACGCCAAAAAATGATGCAAAATTCAAAACTCTGCGGTCTGGCGTTTGATTGTCAGCACGTTGAAAAAATTAACACTCAAGAATGGGACGTGCCACTGGATTTGGTGATTACGCCTAGCGAGATTTATTGAATGGCATAACTCTTGATTCAACTATTGGTTGTTTTGAATGAGTTGTTAGGTATGTGTGCGTTGATACCAATAAATAGCAATAAATGCTATAGTGCCAACGATAGCAAGACCAGAAAATAAAAATAGTGCTTCCATTATTTCCTCCTTATTAACATAAATGCAACGCCAGCAAATATCATTGTGGCATATATGCCGATTGATAAAATAACTAATTTAGACACTCCTTCAACTTGAAGAATGGTGCTTAATACTACGCCTGCAAAAATGAGTTTAAAAATATCCAATAAATAATCAGCAATCTTTTCTTTCACTTTTTCGACGCCAATTCATTTACTTTTTTTTCAATTCATTGCTGCTTGTAAAAGAAAGTTGTCCACAAGATCTTTTCCCTCTTTATATATTTTACTAAACTGCTTATCAGCTCCCATCCAGATCTTTATTTAACCAAGATTCTAGAAATACCATAATAAGAAGTGCCAGCTATTAAGCCCAAATAGGGTTCAAACAAAATCAAAGAAACTAACTGATTTAACGCCATGACAACTATCAAAGTGCTTGTATCATTTTTACAACGACTTAATTTTTTCTCAAAGACTCATTTGTTATCCGATTAAATTTCACGCCCAATCTATTCGCGACTAACTTTAGTCTATATTCATATCTACCAAATATTTTATCAGTATCAAACACAACTATAGCAGGCTTCTTCTTTGTTAGAATTGAAAAGAAAATTGCTTGTTGAATGCTATTTAAGCTACTTCTTTTATCCATACCACCTTCATATACATAATCTGTATTCACAATCAACCTTGATGTAGAGCCTATGATTAGCGCCAGATTTATAATAATGTTTTACCTATCTTTGCCCGCCCACAGAAGTACAAAATAAATTATTATAATAATCTTCATTTTTATTAAGCGAGTATTGCAGCACAAGCTGTTTTTTATCCTTCCATGGAAAGAATATTGCTATAAATGAACATAAAACACCTATTGCTAATACTATCTTAAACATACTTCACTATATTTTTTTTAATCTAGCAACCTGCATCAGTGATTGTCAAATGTGGCGGGGTTCTGCGAATATCAAAAAACCGTGACACTTTGAACTATCCGCTGTTTTTTTTGTTATGCGATTTCATACACTGACTTTAAAAGCTTTTCAGCCGCTCTAAACCGAAGTATCGTTTTATCCATGTCTATTACTCCACCCTCGGTTTCTCGATAATCACCATTAAAAACACAAACTGTCATATATTTCCCATTTCCAAACCTACTTGGCTTCACTAAATTAAGATCAATATCTTCATTTTTTGCTTTGTTAGTAATGGTTTTGTACCATTTTGATCTGAGAAGTCTTCGCTCATCTTTATCTTTATTGTTTACTTGTATTTTGAAACACAATTTATTTTGCTCAAGTTGAATATACTGTTTACAATTATCATTCCCCTGAAAATACCACCAAAATCCAAGAAAACCCCCAGTAGGGTTTGCCACATAATCCCAACAGCCAGTGCCGAGCTGTTTTTGTAATTCAAGATAGAAGCCTGTCCATGCATAGCGTCCCCATTTAGATAATTCTTTGGATTTATAATTTTCAACTTTATCGGCAATTGATTGGAGATAACTTCGGAAATCAACAAGTATTGTATTTGTTCCCTTATATGCGTTTAAGATGCTTAAAAAATCTCCCCTTAAAAAGGGCTGATATCCATTTTTAATAACCTTCGAATAACTGGACTGATCTTTAGTTTTGAAATAAATTGGGATTATATTTTTCTCTTCAAAGCCTCTCCCCTTTAC
>CAZHYX010000395.1:0-2675 GCA_964536675.1 uncultured Flavobacteriaceae bacterium | reverse complement strand
TAGAAGCAAAAGCCTATGGAGCAGATGTTATTTTATTAATAGCTGCAGTCTTAACTGTAAAGGAAATAAAGAAGTTTTCAGAATTTGCCAAAAGTATTGGTTTAGAGGTATTGTTAGAAGTTCATAATAATGAAGAATTACAAAAATCTATCATGCCAAGTATTGATATGTTGGGTGTAAATAATAGAAATTTAAAGACTTTTGAAATAAGTCTTGAAATGAGTAAAGTTTTAGCAGATAAAATTCCGAATGACTTTGTAAAAATTTCAGAAAGCGGAATAAGCTCAGTTGATGTAATAAAAGAATTGCAAACTTATGGATATAAAGGGTTTTTAATAGGAGAAAATTTTATGAAAACTGATAATCCGGGTGAAAGTGCGAAAGAGTTTATTAATGAATTGAATATGTAATGTTATTAAGAGGAAGTCCCGAAATTTCAGGGTGACGTGGTAATTTCATACTAAAGAAACAGATTGTCACATCTCGCCTTTCGGCGGATTCGCAATGACAAGAAAAACAGATAATCATGAAACTTAAGGTTTGCGGAATGAAATATTTGGATAATATAAATGAAGTTGCAATTCTGCAACTAGATTATCTCGGCTTTATATTTTATAAAAAATCTGCACGTTTTTTTGAAGGAATTATTCCAGAATTACCTAAGAATATAAAAAAAGTTGGTGTATTTGTAAATGCTTCTTTAGACTATATTATTGAGAAAGTAGAAAAATACGATTTACAAGCTGTACAATTACATGGTGATGAATCTCCTAAATTTTGCGCAAAATTGAAATGTCATTACGAGGAGAGGAGCGACGTGGTAATCTCATCTAAAGAAACAGATTGCCACAATTTTTCACAAAAATATCACAATGACAATGCTATTGAAATCATCAAAGTATTCTCAATAAAAGACTCATTCGATTTTTCAATTCTAGAACCCTACGAATCGGTCTGCGATTACTATTTATTCGATACCAAGGGTAAATTGCCAGGAGGTAATGGTTATACCTTTAATTGGAAGGTGTTAAAAAATTACTCATCAACAAAGCCTTATTTTTTAAGTGGAGGTATAGGCTTAAAAGAAGTTGATAATGTCTTGTCATTTATGGACACGATGGAATCTAAATATTGCAATACCATTGATGTAAACAGTAAGTTTGAAACTGCACCGGGAATAAAAAATGTTGAGCAATTAAAAGAATTCATAGACAAAATTTAAACTAGTAAATTCCCCTCCTTTTTTTAAGGAGGGGTGCCTGAAGGGCGGGGAGGTTATTCAAAAATAGAATATCATTATGAGAAGAAAAACAACGAAGTAATTTTAATGAATAGATTGCCGTGCTAAGCTCGCAATAACGAAAACGAAAACAATATGAATTACAACGCAGACAATAAAGGTAACTACGGTGAATTCGGAGGCGCATATATTCCTGAAATGCTCTATTCAAACGTAGAAGAATTGCGGCAGAATTATTTAAAAATAATGGCAGAACCTTCTTTTCAGAAGGAATTTAATCAGTTATTAAAAGATTATGTAGGTAGACCGTCTCCGCTATACTTTGCAAAACGATTATCCGAAAAGTATAATACAAAAATCTATCTAAAAAGAGAAGACCTAAACCATACAGGTGCACATAAAATTAATAATACCATTGGTCAGATTTTAATGGCAAAACGATTGAGTAAAAGTAGAATTATAGCCGAAACAGGTGCAGGGCAACATGGTGTTGCAACAGCTACAGTTTGTGCATTAATGGGAATTGAATGTATTGTCTATATGGGCGAGATTGATATTGCACGTCAAGCACCTAATGTTGCACGAATGAAAATGTTAGGTGCTACAGTAATTCCTGCATTTTCAGGTAGCAAAACATTAAAAGATGCAACTAATGAAGCCATTCGAGATTGGATCAACAACCCAATAGATACGCATTATATTATTGGTTCTGTTGTGGGACCACATCCATATCCAGATATGGTAGCACGTTTTCAAGCTGTTATTTCTGAAGAGATCAAATGGCAATTAAAAGAAAAAGAAAGTGCAGAAAACCCTGATTATGTAATTGCTTGTGTTGGTGGCGGTAGTAATGCTGCTGGAGCGTTTTATCATTATTTAGAAGATACAAATGTAAAACTTATTGCTGTAGAAGCAGCTGGGAAAGGAATCAATTCTGGTGAAAGTGCAGCAACCTCTGTGTTAGGAGAAGAAGGAATTATCCATGGGAGTAAAACCTTATTAATGCAAACAGATGACGGACAAATTACGGAACCCTATTCTATTTCTGCAGGATTAGATTACCCGGGAGTAGGTCCGTTACATGCACATTTGTACAAAACAGGTAGAGCAGATTTTTTATCAGTTACTGATGATGAAGCCATGAGAGCAGGCCTAGAATTATGTAAGTTAGAAGGTATTATTCCAGCTATTGAAAGTGCACATGCATTGGCTATTTTTGAACAAAAACAATTTAACCCTGATGATATTATTGTACTCAATTTATCAGGTAGAGGTGATAAAGATTTGAATACATATATAGATTATTTTAATTTATAAAATTAAAAATACCTAACAGATTTTAAAAATCTGTTAGGTTTAAAAAACTAAATTCGAAAGGGTAAAACATACTTTATGAACAGAATAAATAAAAAACTTAAAGAAGATAAAAAATTAC
>CAZHYX010000394.1:0-2691 GCA_964536675.1 uncultured Flavobacteriaceae bacterium | reverse complement strand
TCCAAGTTCTACTGTTGGATATGAAAAACATCGTAATTGGGCTTTTCAATATAAAAACGACAAGCAAGGATTTATTGACTATTTATTAGATGGTCAACCAGAGCCACCTAAGTATTTCGCGATGATGAAAAGCTTGAATAAAATAGACAGAAAGCTAGTAACAGAAGTGCCTAAAATTAGTGAATTAAGTAATTCTGAATTTAATGATAAACTATCTAAAGGAGTACAGCTTTTTGATACTAGAGAAAAACCTGAATTTGCAAATGGATTTATACCTGGTTCAATAAACACGCCAGCTAGTGACAATTTTTTAGCAACATGGGCAAGTTGGTATATTACTTATCAAGAAGATTTTATGATTCTTGCTGATAAAGACCAATTAGATGAAATTACTCGAAAATTTATGAGAATAGGTTTAGATAATTTAGTTGGATTTATCACATCAACAGAGGCTTATTCAGGAGGAGAATTGAAAAAAGTGAACAATGTTAATTTTGATGAATTTATAGCATTAAAAGAAAGCGGTACAACCATTATTGATTTGAGAAAGGCTACTGAATTTAGAGATGGACATGTTGAAGGTGCTAAAAATGTATTTGTTGGTACAATAGAAGATAATCTTGACCAAATATCTAAAGATGAAAAAGTAGTAATTCATTGTCAAAGTGGTCATAGAGCATCAATAGCTTATTCTGTTCTAGTAAAGAATGGGTATAACAACCTAATCAATTGGTCAGGAGGCATGAATGAATGGGTAAGTAAAAAGGAACAAGTTGCTGTTGTATAATCTACAATAAAATACACTTTAGTTGCTTTGAACGTTGCTAAAGTATTTTAAAAAGGCTATCTTAACAGATAGTCTTTTTTATTTCAAAGCCTTAACTTGCTACCTAAATTCATAATAAATGACCATTAAAAAATCAATATTTGTTTTTGCACTTCTTATGTTATTTATATTTTCAAATTGTCGTAAAAAAGAAGAAGTAAAACAAGAAAATCAATCAACTACAACAAGTCAGGTTGAAAAACAAGTAGAAACCTCAATTGAAAGGATAAACCCTAAAGAATATTCAAAGAGAATGGACTCTATAAAAGTTCAATTAGTAGATATCAGAAGCAAAGAAGAGTTTAATGAAGGACATATAGAAAACGCTGATAATATTAATGTCTTAGATAGTAGTTTTGTTGAACAGATAACGAAATATAACAAGAATATTCCTGTTTATGTTTATTGTACTGCCGGTGGTAAAAGAAGTATAGACGCAGCAAAAATACTACAAGAAAAAGGGTATAGCGTTGTGAATTTAGATGGAGGGCTTATAGAGTGGGCTAAAAACGGTAATAAAGTAGTCAAATAAAAAAGTGTTTTTAATACTTTTTTAGTAAACTCTTTAGAGTTTATCCGACTATTATGTAAAAACCAATTCAATCAAAACTTCTGTAACTTATATCACAAATGAAGACTAGATTTAGAGTTACTTTTGTACTAAACTAAAATATTTTTATTATGACAAAATCATTAAACTATTTATTAATCATTACATTTATTTTTACATTGACAAGTTGCGCTCAAAGTAAAGCTAAAGATACAGAAACTGCTCAAACAAAACCAGTAGTTGAATTGATAAGCCATACTGATTTAAATCCAAAATTGGGTGACATTCAATTAATTGATGTTCGTACACCAAAAGAGTATGCTGCCGGTCATATTAAAAGTGCAGTTAACATTAATTTTTTTGATGATGATTTTATCAGTCAAATGTCTAAATTAGATAAAGACAAAGAAATTTATGTTTATTGTAGAAGTGGAGGTAGAAGCGGAAAAGCATCAAAAAAATTAGAAGCTGCAGGTTTTACTAAAGTGTATAATTTGAAAGGTGGTTTTAAGAACTGGAGTGGAAGTAATCTAGAAGTTGTAAAATAGTATAGAACTAACTAAAAATGAAAACAACAAGTTTAATTAATATATTAATAGCAATTTTGCTACTATCAAGTTGTGAAACAAAGCAAAAACAAATTGCCATTAATGAAAATAAAACAGAAGTAGCTTCACAATCAACAGAACTTAAACAAGAAGCTACAAAAAATGATAATTATGGTATCATCACAAAGAGAAGTTTTGTAGATGTTAAAACTACAATGGATAGATTAGAAAAGATCATATCTAAAAAGGAACATGTACGTGTTTTTAATAGAATTAACCATGCTCAAAATTCAAGAAATGTAGGAGCTCAAAATGTTGCTGATTCTGAGCTAATAATTTTTGGTAACCCTAAAGTAGGTTTAAAAATGCTTTCTAAAGATCCTAGAGCAGGGATTGATTTACCTTTAAAAATATTAGCTTACCAAGCTAAAGATGGTAAGGTTTATGTTTCTTACCGAGATGTTTCTTATTTTGATAAAATATATAATTTAGAAGGTTGTGAAGCTAAAGATAAAATGAGTGCTGCAATTAATAAAATGAGTGATATCATAACAAAATCGCCTGAAGATTTTAAATTGTTTTTAGAAAAATCTAAGCCTAAATAATAGTATGATTTTAACACAATTCAATTTAATTATGATATTTTTATAATTAAACTGTTATTATAATCCTGAATTGTAACTGCAGTTACAATTCAGGATTTACTGTTATTATATTTGAGATTGAATCAAAAAAATAACAAAATTTCGAAAAACGCTTATTATGAG
>CAZHYX010000393.1:615-2691 GCA_964536675.1 uncultured Flavobacteriaceae bacterium | reverse complement strand
ATTATTATGTTCCTCCTTTTCATTATAGGAGGCTATCTCTTGTATGCTTCGCTTTATGCTGCCATTGGTGCTGCTGTTGATAATGAAACAGATACACAACAGTTTATGATGCCTTTATTAATGCCTTTAATGTTAGCCATATATGTTGGCTTTTTCACGGTAATTGAAAACCCACACGGTACAGTATCTCAAGTATTTTCATATATACCATTTACTTCACCGGTAGTTATGCTAATGCGTATTCCTTTTGGTGTCCCTATTTGGCAGCAACTACTTTCAATCGCAATATTATTCGGAACATTTTTTATGACTGTTTTATTTGCCGCTAAAATATATAGAGTAGGTATATTAATGTATGGCAAAAAACCAAGTTATAAAGAATTGATAAAATGGCTGAGATATTAGTACATTTACTGACAATAAGATAACATGGAAAAATTAAGAGATTTTTTTAATTATTCATTTGCCTTTGGTAACGAGATTCATATTACAGTGAAAGCAATTTTGATTGTAATAATAACTTTATTTATTGCTTCGTATGTTATAAAGCTACTAAAAAAACTGATTACAAGAAAATTGCCAGAAGATGATAAATTGAAATTCGCTTCATTATTTTCTTATGTAAAGTGGTTTGTATATGTTGTCATTTTTTTAATGACATTGCATAATATGGGTATTAATGTTACAGCAATTTTTGCAACCTCTGCAGCATTATTGATAGGTATTGGTTTGGCATTACAAACCTTTTTTCAAGATATAATTTCGGGTATATTTATTTTAGTAGATCAATCGGTTCATGTAGGTGACATTATTGAATTAGATGGTAAAGTAGGCAGGGTAGTTGAGATTAGACTAAGAACCACTAGAGCAGTTACTTTTGATAATAAAGTATTGGTAATACCCAATCATTTATACTTAACAAATACATTGTTTAATTGGACTGAAAACGGAACAGCTACCAGAGAAAGTATTACTGTTGGCGTAGCTTATGGCAGTGATACAGCATTAGTTAAAGAGCTATTATTAGCAGTTGCAAAAGAGAATAAAGATGTTTATAGCCATCCTGAACCAACGGTTTTTTTTACTGATTTTGGAGATAGTTCTTTAGATTTTAAATTGGTATTTACATTAAATGATAGTTTTAAAGCAGCCATACCAAAGAGTGATATTCGTTTTGCAATTGATAAAAAGTTTAGAGAACATAATATTTCTATACCATTTCCGCAAAGAGATATACATATTATAAAAGGAAACTAGAAGTAGGACACTGGAATCAGGAATTTATTTCTGAAGAATTTGAGATTAAAATAAATATAATCCAAAAGAAAATTTCAAATTTCATTGACAGTCTAGATAATTAAAGTCTTGGCTCCTGTTTCTTGATTCTTGATTCAAAGTCTATTAATAAACAACATATCAACAATAAAGTATGAGCAAAATATTAATCATAGAAGATGAAGCTGCTATTCGCAGAGTATTAAAAAAAATCATTAGTGAAGAAAATGATTCCTATCAAGTTGAAGAAGCAGAAGATGGTCTTACTGGAATGGAACTCATAAAAAATAATGACTACGATTTGATCTTGTGTGATATTAAAATGCCAAAGATGGATGGCGTTGAAGTATTGGAAAGAACACAAAAGATAAAACCTGAAATACCGATGTTGATGATTTCTGGTCATGGTGATTTAGATACTGCTGTAAACACTATGCGTATGGGTGCTTTCGATTATATTTCTAAACCCCCAGATTTAAATAGATTACTCAATGCTGTCCGTAATGCCTTAGATAAGAAAAGCTTGGTTGTTGAAAATAAACAACTTAAGAAAAAGGTAAGTAAAAATTATGAAATGATTGGCGAAAGTAAAGCCCTCATGCATATTAAAGAGATTATAGAAAAAGTGGCAGCAACAGATGCTAGAGTATTAATTACAGGTTCAAACGGAACTGGAAAAGAGTTGGTGGCACATTGGTTACATGAAAAAAGTGAACGTTTTAAGTCGCCAATGATTGAAGTGAATTGTGCTGCAATTCCGTCTGAATTGATTGAAAGTGAATTGTTTGGTCATGTAAAAGG
>CAZHYX010000393.1:0-562 GCA_964536675.1 uncultured Flavobacteriaceae bacterium | reverse complement strand
ATGAAATTGGCGATATGAGCCTATCGGCACAAGCGAAAGTATTACGTGCTTTACAAGAAAGTAAAATTAGTAGAGTAGGTAGTGATAAAGATATTAAAGTAAATGTTAGAGTAGTTGCTGCGACCAACAAAAATCTAAAAAAGGAAATTGCTGAAGGTAGATTCCGCGAAGATTTATATCACAGACTGGCTGTAATTTTAATTGATGTCCCGTCATTAAATGATAGACGAGAAGATATACCATTATTAATCAATTATTTTGCTAAAAAGATTGCTGAAGAACAGGGTAATGTTGTAAAATTATTTTCTGATAAAGCTGTAAAAAAACTACAAGAATATGATTGGACAGGCAATATTCGCGAATTGCGAAATGTAGTAGAACGTTTGATTATTCTTGGTAGTGATAAAGTTTCTGAGGATGATGTAAAACTATTTGCGAGTAAATAAGAGTAAATTATATCAAATAAAACTTATCATAAAAAAAATTGATGCTAATATAAAAAATTAGTTGTATATCCGTAATTACTCATAACTTGTTATATTAGCAATTACAAGTCTATCAA
>CAZHYX010000392.1:0-2699 GCA_964536675.1 uncultured Flavobacteriaceae bacterium | reverse complement strand
CCGTTATTCCTCGAGAAGGAGTAAAAGAGGTTAAACAAAAGGTAGAAGAGACTAAGAAAAAGACTGAAGAAGTTGAAAACTTTCAAAAGATATTAGAAGATCTAAAAGAAGAAATTACTAAAGATGAAAAGATCTGGCGACGAGTTAGTTATAGTGCTGTTTTCGTGATGATGATTTTTTTAATAAATGGGTTATTTCAAGTTATCCACGTTTCAATAAGTATGTCTTTTTATACGGCGTATGTGTTTTTTTCTATTATCACTTTTACCATTATTCGCCAATATACCAACGCTAAAGCCCTTAGGATTGAGGCAAGTAATCGTCTTGCTATGGCTAAAATGTTTGAAAAAGTAAGGTCTGATAAAGACGCAGAATATAATAAACATTTTTTACCAAAATTAGCAGATTCAATTGTTTATTCCACGCTAAAAGAAAAAAATAACACAGATGGTTTGGCAGAGAAAATTGTTAATTTGATTAAGAATTTTAAAAAATAACAGTTGATTTAAAAGCGAGATTCAAAATTTACTACAAGATAAAAAGTATTTAAAGGAGAAAAAATGCTAAACCCATTTAGAGAAAAGACCACTTCGCACCACGATTGGGAAGTTTTAAAAGACCTAAATTGGCATTGCACAAAATGCGAATTAAAATCAGGACAGGCAAAAACATGGCAAGTTTGGCGACAAGAAAAAGGCATTCAATTAGACAAAAACGAAAAAGGACTTTGGTATAACGCGCAATCTTGCCCCACCTGTGGATACGATACAGTTCATAGAAAATTAAAATCATTGAAAATTTTGGATGAAACTAAAAGCCGCTCGGGCATTTCTCAATACTTAGCGAGAAAAATTAAAAATGTGTTCAAAAATGAAGAGGCTTTGTTTTTAAGAGAATTGTCGCCGAGTTTGTTGGAAGTTGATCACAGATTTCCTCAAATTCGTTGGGGCAAAGATGAGCGAGAAAATAAATCCACAATGCCTGAGCAGGAAATTAGAGTGCGGTTTATTTGTTAAAGCGTGATTAACACACAAAACTTGAGTTCAGTTTAAACAATGTAAAATCAGCCGATGGAAAATTTATCTCATATTAAGATTGAAGGCTTTAAATCTATTAAAACGTTAGATTTAAAGATGAATTCAATCAATGTTTTAATTGGAGCAAATGGATCTGGTAAGAGTAATTTTATTTCAGTTTTTAGATTGCTGGATCTTATATATAAACAAAAATTACAAACTTATGTTTTAACTAATGGTAGAGCGGAGAGATTTTTGCATTTTGGCAGTCAAAAAACTGATGCAATAATGATTAATTTAGCGTTCAAAAGCAATGGTTATCTTGTTAGATTGATTAAGGATAACGATGACAGCGGTTTATTGATTGAATATGATGTGGGGTATTTTTATGGAGGGGGTTATTCTAATCCATATACAGAAAGGATAAGTTATAACGCTTTAGAGAGCGATATTTTAAATAACAATCAGCTAGTTGTTCAGTATTCCAAAGAATATTTGAGACAATGTAAGTTGTATCATTTTCATGACACTTCTGACACCGCAAAGTTTAAGTCACCTCAAGATATTGAAGCCAATGATTTTTTATGGAGTAATGCGGGTAATTTGGCGCCTTTTTTGTTAAAGTTGAAGAAAAGCCATCAGCAAGATTATAAGAATATTGTGCAAGCCGTGCAAACGGTCGCCCCGTATTTTCATGATTTTGATTTAAAAGAATATAAAAATGATGTTCTTTTAAGGTGGCAACATAAAAATGACTTAGAGGGGGCTGGTTTTTCTGCACTGACTTTATCCGATGGCACGGCACGTTTTATCTGTATGGCAACTTTGTTTCTACAGCCTGAGAGTATGCGCCCTAAAACCATTGTATTAGACGAGCCAGAAATTGGATTGCATCCAGCGGCACTTGTCGTGTTATCAGAGATTATTAAATCAGTGAGTAAAGGTGATTCACAAGTCATCATTTCTACTCAGTCAATAACACTGGCAAATTGTTTTGAGCCTGACGATTTTATTATCGTTAATCAAAAAGACGGCGTATCTGAGTTTAAAAGGACAAATAAAGAAGTGTTAAAAGTTTGGCTGGAAGATTATCAAATGGGCGATATTTGGAATAAAGGCTTGATTGGCGGACGCCCATGGTAAGACTTGCCATTTCTGTTGAAGGTGAATCAGAAGAAATATTTGTGACACAAATATTGCAACCACATTTAGATAATGTATTAATCACACCGGTGAATTTAAAAGGAGGTATAAATTTAAATAGAGTAATCAAAGAGCTAAACAAATTATTAAGTAGTTTTGATAAAGTAACTACTTTGTATGATTTTTATAAATTTGATAAAAAAGATGGCGCAACTGACAAAGAGACATTGGAGCAAAAAATACTTGATGGTATTTCTCCACAATTAAAAAACAATTGTATTCCTTATATTCAAATGTATGAATTTGAAGGGTTATTTTTTGCAAACCCTGAGACTATTGGGAGTGTTGTGGGTTTTGATAGTAGCGATTGGGGAGGTAAAATATTAAATGAATTTAATCAAAATCCAGAAAAAATCAACAATTCATATCAGACAACCCCTAAACATAGGATAGATGCTAAAAGTAGTGGACAATACAAAGAAACAATGCACGCATCTAGAATTATAGCAAATATTGGATTGTCAAAAATCCGCGAAAAAT
>CAZHYX010000391.1:285-2706 GCA_964536675.1 uncultured Flavobacteriaceae bacterium | reverse complement strand
ATCGCGGAATAATGATATTAATTTGTTTTTAGATGATAAAAAGTTACGAAAACAAATTAAGAAAATTCAAACGGATAGTACACCACTAGAAGAGCCTAAAAATCCAGATACCTGTAATTTATTTGCCTTATATAAATTAGTTGCTAATGAAAAACAACTAACTGAAATGAAAGCCAATTACTTGGGAGGTAATTACGGATACGGACACGCAAAACAAGCATTTTTTGAATTGTTAATTACAAAATATGCCAAAGAACGTGAGCTGTATAATCATTATATGAATAATGTATCTGAAATAGATAAAGCCTTAGCTATTGGTGCTAAAAAAGCGAAGAAAGTTGCACAAGAAGTATTGGATAGAGTGAGAGCTAAGTTGGGGTATTAATCCCCACCCCTAAATCCCCTCCCCGAAGGGGATGGGACTTTTTTGTCATTCCTGCGAAGGCAGGAATCCAGTTTATAATACGTAAAGATTCCTACCTTCGCAGCAATAACAAGACTATGCTGCAGGATTCGGCATCAACCCATGAACCGCATTAATTTCATCAATAATTTCTTGAGATAATTCAATATCAATACTATCAATATTTTCTTTTAACTGACTTAGTTTAGTTGCCCCAATAATATTACTAGTCACAAAAGGTAACTGATTTACAAAAGCTAAAGATAGTTGCGCTAGTGTTAATCCATTTTTTTGAGCAATAGCAGCATATTTTTTAACTGCGTTTATAGATTGCTCAGTTGTATATCTCAAACAAAAACTAGGAAATAAATTTGCCCGAGAATCTTTTGAAGTATTATTCAAATACTTATCGGTAAGTATTCCGAAAGCTAAAGGAGAATAGGCTAATAAACCTATATTTTCACGCATTGAAATTTCAGAAAGTCCAGCTTCATAAGTTCTATGCAATAATGAATATGAATTTTGAAGCGTAAGCATTCTTGGTAAATTTTTAGATTTAGATTCCTCTAGATAACGCATCACTCCCCAAGGAGATTCATTAGAAAGTCCCACATGTCTAATCTTTCCTTGTTTTATAAACCCATCAAGTGTTTCTAAAACCTCTCTAAAATTATCTTTCCATTGTGTTTCTATTTGATACGGAAAATCTCTAACTCCAAAACAATTTACGGGTCTTTCTGGCCAATGTAATTGATATAAGTCGATATAATCTGTTTGTAAACGTTGCAAACTTCCTTCAATGGCTTCGGTAATTGCTTCTTTTGAAAAACCTGTACTTCTAATATGAGCAGTATATGGTCCTGGACCACATATTTTACTAGCTAGAATTACCTTGTCTCTTTTACCTGTTTTTTTAAACCATGAACCAATAATTTTTTCGGTAGCACCACAGGTCTCGGCTCGTGCAGGTACGGAATACATTTCTGCTGTATCTACAAAATTAACACCTTGCTCTAAGGCATAGTCTAATTGCGCGTGCCCATCAGCTTCAGTATTTTGCTCACCAAAAGTCATGGTACCTAAACAGATTTTGCTTATTTTGATGTTGGTATGTGGTAGTGTGGTGTATTTCATATTATTGTTGAGGTGTTTTTTGTTGATTTGTGTAATTGTGAAGTAAAAAACTTTCTACTTTGCGAAAACTTCATAGTGTTTAACTTTTTCTTCAAATTCTAATAGAAAGTTATCATCTTCTGGGTAATACTTTGCTTTTTCAAAATTATCTCCGGCGAAATTCTTGATAACTTCAAGGTTCTTCCAATAAGTAATTAAGGTAAAATGACCTTCATTATCTTCAATATTTCTCAAAAAGGTTAAATCTTTAAAACCATCAGTTTTTTTATAATCAGGAATGGCTATTTGTTTTAAAAACAAGGTATAATCTTCATACTTTTCAATATTGGTTTTACCGTGCCAAATTCTTGCTATCATAATTCAAGGTTTAATATTATATTCATTTATGGATTCCTACCTACGCAGGAATGACAAGAAAATCAACTTAAAACAGCTTCAATTCCCGGTAAGGTTTTACCTTCTAACATTTCTAGCATAGCACCACCACCGGTTGATACATAACTTACCTTATCTTCAAAACCGAACTGTTTTACAGCAGCAACCGAATCGCCTCCACCAACCAGTGAAAATGCACCTTCTTCTGTAGCATCGGCAATAGCATTGCCTAATTCTATCGTTCCGTTAGCGAATTTCGACATTTCAAAAACGCCTAAAGGCCCATTCCATAAAATGGTTTTTGATTCAGCGATAATGAATGAGAATCCTATATTAGTTTTCGGACCAACATCTAAACCCATCCATCCGTCAGGAATATCATTAGCAGGAAAAATTTGTGTATTTGCATTTTCGCTAAAAGCATCAGCAGCAATTACATCAATAGGTAAATGGATTCTTGTATTTTTTTGTTTTGCCAGATTTAAAATGTCCTGAGCCAAGTCTAATTT
>CAZHYX010000391.1:0-275 GCA_964536675.1 uncultured Flavobacteriaceae bacterium | reverse complement strand
AACAAGTGAATCTCCAATGTTGCCACCTTTTACTTTGATAAACGTAAATGCCATACCGCCACCAATAATAATATTATCAACTTTGTCTAAAATATTTTTGATAACATCAATTTTTGAGGAAACTTTTGCGCCTCCAATAATAGCAGTAACCGGTTTTACACTTTCATTGAGTACTTTTTGAATACTTTCAATTTCTTTAGCTAATAAATAACCAAAGCATTTTTTATCTGGAAAAAATTGAGCAATAATTGCAGTAGAAGCATGCGCTCTGTGCG
>CAZHYX010000390.1:0-2710 GCA_964536675.1 uncultured Flavobacteriaceae bacterium | reverse complement strand
GCATAAATAACAGTACTAACATTGTAATTTTTGTTTTCATGATATCACTATTTTAATTATTATTCTTTGTTTTTTGTCTTTGTTGGTTTGACGGTTTTTTTTTTATGAGATTGCCGCACCTGCCTTATGTCTGCCGACTGGAGACTGAAGACTGAAAACTAGACTATCTCAATATCTCTAGCTTATCATCTGTTTGACGTTCGTGATTCAGCCCTGGTATATACCCATCTATAACTCTTAAAAAATGTGGTCCTACAATTTTAAAAGTAGCTTTGCCTTTATTTTCTTTTCCGCTTAAGCCTAAAGGCAAATCAAACCACTCGATATTCATATTTGTAGCATCACGAGTGCCAAAAAATACTTTTACTGTTGATGGGCGATCATTTGAACCTTTTTGATGCCCGAAAAAATAGCCAGCAATAACCTTGTTTTTGTCTAATAAATGCATTGAGCCTGCATTGCTTGCACTCCATCTACCTGTAAGATTCTCTTTTGTATCACCTCGGTAATGCGCTCTACGTCTTGCAGGAAATTTAGGTGGAATTCCGTTTATAGATTTAAAGGTTTGCCCATCCATATTACCGCCTGTAACTTTTAGTGTTCTACCACCATTCATTATTTTAACTTTTAAAGTGCCTGTACCTTTTGCTTTTCCTTTCGGAATGTTATAGTAGGTGCCTGTAATTTGATTAGCTGTATAGTTCCCTTTAAATACAGAAACAAATTTTCTGTCAAAGCGTTCTGCCAACCAATATATTTTTGAACCTTCTTGGCGTACATATATCAATGCGCCTTTGTCGCTTTTATAAAAAGATGC
The DNA here is from genome assembly GCA_964536675.1 of uncultured Flavobacteriaceae bacterium. Classification (GTDB taxonomy): domain Bacteria; phylum Bacteroidota; class Bacteroidia; order Flavobacteriales; family Flavobacteriaceae; genus Aureibaculum. The sequence goes on along the minus strand of CAZHYX010000390.1, from coordinate 1,893 downwards.
TAAATGCGGTACAGCATTGTCTTCTTCGTAATTACAAGATTCGCTTGCAAACGTGAGCTGCACAAACGTGGTTACTAGAAAAAGGAAGAGTACTGATTTTACAATTGTATTTGTTTTTAAATTTTTCATAGTTTTTTTGTTTAGACACTAATTTCACGAATTTTTACTGATGAAATTGTGTGGTTATTACTTTTTTTTTAATTAATCAAATGCTATTGATTTATCATCTAAAAATGATTGTGCTTTAGTATATAGTAGTTCAAAGGGAAGCGTTCCTTTTTCTTCAACTTTATTACTACCATTCATTGAGTACTTGTAATACTTGCTTTTTTTGTAAAAAATAAAATATCCATAAATATCAGTTAGCCTAACAGCATCTATATTATTAGGAATTCCTTTAAATCTCGATGCAATTTTACCTGATTTTTTAAAGTATAAACCATTAATAGAAATTTGGTAATATGTATCGCCTTTAAATAAATAGAGATCTCCATTATCATCATCTTGAACAGCTGCATCTAAATTGTTAGGTACTTTCCCTTTCCAAAGATCTTTTATATAGTTTCCTTTGGCTACTTTTTTTACTGGATCCCAGAAATAATATTTTTTACCTTTAAAAAAAAGATATTTTTTTACACCATCAAATTTAAACTTTAAGGCAGCGTCTATATTGCTAGTTGGCACGCCTTTATACCAATTTACACCTACAGATCCTCTGTTAATTTTGTAATCTACACTACTTTTAAACACATCGTGTTCAACTCTATCTGCTGCTCCTAGTAAAACTTTATTTACCTTTAAACTCATTGCATTTTTACCTCTAAAAAAATGGACATTATCATGGTCGTCATTAAATAAAGCCGCATCTAATTTTGGTATCAATCCTTTCCATCCTTTTTTTATAGTTCTTTTTCTATCTACTTTGCGTTTATTAAAATCGTACCGATAATAGAAATCGCCTTTAAAAAAGTATGCTTTACCATTGCTATGCATAAATGCAATATCAACATTGGTTGGTACGCCTTTCCAACCGCCTACACCTATAATTGCAGACCTATCAACTCTACGTTTCGACAAACTATAACGATAGTATTTTGTACCCTTAAAAAAATAGATAGAATTGTTGGTAGGATGTGCTATAGCTGCATCTACATTATTAGGAACTCCTTTCCAGTTTTTACTAATTAATGCTTTTTTATCTATTTTATTTAATTTAATATCGAACCTATAATAAGTATTCCCTTTAAAAAAATAGGCTTTTTTGTTAAGAGGGTGTACTACTGATGCATCGATATGAATAGGCAACCCTCTCCAGTGTTTCTTACCATATTTAAGACTATGTATAAGTTTATTTTTATTCATGTCATATCTATTATAATAAAATTCTCTAAAAAAGAACAGTTTTCCACTTGGAGCTACTAAAGCTGCTTCAAATTTTGAATCAATGTAAAAAAGACCTCTAGAATCTTCGAAAGTGTTTTTTTCTTTAATAGTAAAAGATGTAATTATAAATAATGTGCTTATTAGTATTAAAAAAAAGTATCCTGTTTTAGTTACAGCGTACTTTCTGTTTTTTTTCTTTGTAAAATTCATAGCTATTGTTTTAGAAGTTATTAATTACTGGTTTTTCCTCTTTATAGTATATTTTAATACTCTTTTTAACGGAATATTAAACGTGCCTATTTTTTTAGTTACTACCGAAAACCCTGGAGCTGTTGAGTACGGTTTATAACTTTTATGTTTTATTGTAACAATGTATCTTGCTGGTTTTAATAATATTTTATATCGACCATAACTATTCGTTTTAATTTTTTGAATAATAAATGGCTAGCTTAAATTATAAGTATTCTCCAAAGTTCCCAGAGGGGAAACAAGTAATAAATAATTATAACA
>CAZHYX010000389.1:0-2712 GCA_964536675.1 uncultured Flavobacteriaceae bacterium | reverse complement strand
CTTTGATGAATAAATTTTTTTAATTTTTAATACTAAATTTAACTACCTCATTTACAGACTTAAAATGAGGTAGTTCTAAAACCTAGATTAATCATTATCTTCTTCTTTATCTTTTTTAGAAGTCTTATTCCAAATTTTAATTTCATCTTCAGCTGTGACACCACTAATTATTTCTGCATTAATTCCATCAGAAATACCAATTTCGATATCTCTTCTTTCAAATTTATCATCACCTATTTTAACTTCAACATAAGGTTTTTCTGTTTTTTTATCAAACTGTAATAATGATTCTTTAATAGATAAGACACTATCCTTTTGTTCTAAAATAATATCAGCATTTGCACTATAGCCGGCTCTCACAAAATAACTTTCATCTAAAGTAACATCAGCTTTAATTTTAAACTGTACTGCTCCACTTTCTTCAGTTCCTTTAGGTGCAATAAAGTTTAATGTTGCTAGGAATTTCTTTTTATCAATAGCTCCTAAGGCCACTTCAATTTCAGTACCTTCTTTTAGTTTTCCAACTTCAGCTTCATCTACTTTACCCTCAAAAATCATTTTAGTCATATCTGCAATAGAAGCAATTGTTGTACCTGCATTAAAATTATTACTTTGAATTACTTGGTATCCTTCTTTTACTGGAATTTCTAAAATCATACCCGAAGTTGTTGCCCTAATATTGGTATTTGCTGAACCACCGGAACCAGCAAAACCTCTTCGTATAATCTGATAATCACTTTGGGCATTTTGGAGATCTTGCTTAGCTTGATTATAAGATAACTCAATAGTTTCAAATTCAGTACGAGAGATTACTCCTTTATCATACAATGTTTTGTTTCTGTTATAAGAAATTTTAGCATTACCTAACTGTATTTGAACACTATTTACTCTACCTCTAGCGCCATTTAATGATTGCTCATTTGGCACTACTCTAACTTTTGCAATTAGATCTCCTTTTTTAACTTTAGCGCCTTCTTCAACATAAATTTTTTCAATAATTCCTGAAATTTGAGGTTTTATCTCTACTTCTTCTAAAGGTATTACTTTACCAGTAGCTACAGTCTTTCTAACAATTGTAGTCTTAAAGGGTTTTTCAGTTTCATATTCTATGATTGATTTACTATTTTTCTTTCCAAACCAAATTAATACAGCTATTAAGGCAACAGCAATTCCTCCAAATATTAAAGTTTTTTTCATTTTTATATATTTATTCTAGTTGATTATTTTTTATTCGTCTCTTAAAGCTTCTATTGGCCTAATACTAACTGCTATTTGAGCTGGTATCAATCCTATTAAAGTACCTAATACAACTAAGGTTGTAAAGGCAATTAATATTACAGGTATATCTACAGTAGGGTTTACCAATGTCGCTTCTTCTCCATGTCCCCACATTGCGTCAATTATCATCAAAACTATACCTCCAAAAATAATTCCTAAAGAGCCTGCGAGTGTTGTTAAAAAAACAGATTCTAACACTATTTGTCGTCTTATTTCAGCAGGTTTTGCTCCTAATGCTCTACGAATTCCTATTTCTTTAGTTCGTTCTTTTACTGTAATTAATAATATGTTTCCGATAGCAAATACACCGGCTATTAATGTAGCAATCCCTACAAACCAAGTTAAAAATTGCATTCCTGTCAAAAAACCTGTTACTTTACCTATCCGTTCAGCCATATTAAAAGAACCAAATGCTCTCGCATCTTTAGGATGTACCTTATGTAAGTTTTTAAGTAATAGTTTAATGTCGGCTTCCATTTGTTTAATATCAATTTCTGGTTCACCAGTAACCATTAACCAGCCTATATTTTCTCCTCTATTATAAACTTGTCTAAAAGTAGAAAAAGGAATATGAATACCTCCACTAGGACCTCCCATCTGAATTTTATTCTTATACAAACCAACAACTTTATAATTTATATTATTTATTTTGATATACTCTCCTATTGGATACTCATCTTTATCAAATAATTGTTTATAAGTATCATCTTCTAAAACACATACCTTTTTCTTATATTTGATATCATTATCGTTGATAAACCGCCCATAAACAAGATGTTTCTTTTGTACCTTATCTAATAAGGGATAATCTCCAAAAACCCCTAAAGTAGTTGACTTGAATTTATGCACTAACAAACCTTGAGCTCGATCTCTAGGCACTATAAATTTAATTCCTTTTATTTCTGATCGTATATCATCAACGTCAGATCTTTTTAAATTAATTCGTTTTCCTTCTTGAAATCCTTTAAATGGTTTACTTGTTGACTGTCCCCAAATAAAAACACTATTGGTGGCAAAATTGCCAAACATTTTATTGAAATTATTTTCCATTCCTCTAGCAGCTCCTAATAATACTACCAATAAGAATATGCCCCACATTACTCCAATTATAGTAATTGCTGTACGTACTTTGTTTTTACGGATACTTCCGTAAATTTCTTGCCATGTATCTTTATCAAATAAAAATTTCATTATAATTCTTTTTTACTCGTCTCTTAAAGCCACAATTGGTTTTATTCTTGCCGCTCTCTGTGCTGGTAAATAACCTGCTATTGTTCCTGCCAATATCAACACTATTGTAGCTCCTACAACAACATAAGTTTCAACACTTGGGTTTGTAATAAAATACTGTTCTAAACTATCACCTAATGCTTTTAAAATGGTAGTGCCTATCAACAAACCAATATAACCTGCTAAGGTTGTTATAAATATTGA
>CAZHYX010000388.1:1614-2713 GCA_964536675.1 uncultured Flavobacteriaceae bacterium | reverse complement strand
AAAAGATCAATACACTTATTATCCCATTAATGATTTTAAAAATATTGGACAAAAAATTGATCTGCAATGGATCCTCTGCCTTTTTATTGATAAATCCTATCAGTTTTAATCGAACAGCTTTGCTGATCCACAAAAACAATATGGATACTACGAGTCCAATAATAATAAGTGGCACAATTTCAACAAACTGATAATAAAACAGGATAATTTCATCCCAAATCCCTTCTAGAAGCTTCATGTTTGTAGTTGCAATATAAGACTGCTATTCTACTTATACCATACATAGTACATAAATATCATGTCTAATAAAAAGAAGCCTATCGCTAGACTCTACGCATTCTCCATATAGTTATATTCTCTATTCCCAACATAGTGATTGTTAAGTAGATGAAGATTTATAATACTTTAATGTGAAAACATATGAAATAGCCTGTAACAATTAGATATAAACAAAATTTTATATACTTGGCACGCTGTTTGCTTTATATGATATGAGTTTTGGTTATTAAATTGAGTAATGCCCGTGATTTTCGTCTTTCACGGGCTTTTTTTTATGTCTGGATGGTAAATTATTTCTTTATTCCGTTTTTAGGTTTCACACGCATACTTGAAGTCGATGGACTACTCCATATCTAATATTTTGATCTTCTCTTAGTCTGAAGATTAACTTTCTTTCAAAAATGTGAGATAAATTTATTCTAAATAATATTTATATTTTATTCATTATCAGGCTGTTTTCCTCTTCCGAGATTAGATAATATTATTGCCTGAATATCCACATTCTACACTCCTCTATTCATATCCTCATCTTCAGAAAGGTAACCACTATGTCCAATGTTTGGCATCGTTTCTATAATATCAGAATTCTGTATTTGCCTCCTCAAAATTGAAAAGAATAGAATCTGATTGAGTTATCTAATACGACTTGTGCTTTTAATCCTTAGATATCATGTGTACATCCATTTGTGGCAATGGAATATGAATACCAGCTTTGTCAAATTCTTTTTTGACATGTTCATTCATATAAAACATTGTATCCCAGTAGTGTTCCCCTTTACAGAATGGACGTGTAGCGATATCAACAGAACTTTTGCCAAGT
>CAZHYX010000388.1:0-1581 GCA_964536675.1 uncultured Flavobacteriaceae bacterium | reverse complement strand
AAATATGGGGACAATCCTTTCCAACTTGAAGAATAATTTTTCGAGCTTCATCTATACTAGAATCGTATCCGATGCTATAAGTAAGTTCTACCCCTACATTTTCTTGCCCAGAGATATTGGTTATTGTATTGCCCGTAACATTGCTATTCGAGACATAGATACGCTTATTGTCTAATGTTGCCAATGCTGTATTAAAAGCATTGATAGACTCTACCGTACCTGTGTGTCCTCCACCTATATCTACCAAGTCACCGACTTTGAAGGGTTTGAAAACCATCAACATTACACCTGATGCTATATTTCCGAGACTACCATTGAGTGCCATACCTATACCGACCATCAACCCACCAAGTATCGCAATAAATGAAGTTGTATTCACTCCAAACATTGAAGTGACAGATAAGAGCACCATAACTTTCAATAATGCACTTAAAATAGAGGATAGAAATTTAGATAAGGAGATGTCCATCCCAGATTTTTGGAGTCTTGAGTTCAAAAATCGTATTAATTTTTTAATAATCCAAAATCCTACAACAAGCGTTATTACTGCCTTCAAGACTGTTGGAGCATACTCTATAGCCATTGTGGATGCTTTGGAAATTATTTCTTCGATTGTCATAACTGATTATTTTAGTTGTTAATTATTTGGAAGCAAGTTAGTAAATAAATTATAATTATACTTTCCGATATTTATATATTTTCTATTGATTTGAGTATTGGAATATATTTATCATTATATCTGCATATAATTTTATTATTTGACTAGGAAGTATATATTTGCATTCGCTTACAGAAACGCTCTTAAAAAACAGGGTGTTTTGAGGTAAGAAAGGAGACGTGGGTGAGTGGCTGAAACCAACGGTTTGCTAAATCGTCGTACTTGGAAACAGGTACCGGGGGTTCGAATCCCCCTCTCTCCGCAAAAGCTTTTCAGTGCCTGAAAGGTAAATTACGAAAAGCGAAAGATAGGAAGCTTGCTTCCATATCTTGCGGTTGAGGAATTTAAGTGAGCGAAGCGAGCTCTGAAAAGCTTTTGTTGGTGACCCTAAAAGGGATCATTATCGCGCTGGGCGCGATGATAATCCTGCCTGAAAGACAGGAAGTTTACTTCCATATCTTGTCGCTGAGGAATTAAACGAGCAGAGCGAACGCTGAAAAGCGCTTGCTAGGTCAACATAAAAGGGATCATGAGCCACTGATAAATGGCGAATAATCCTAAGTGAAACTTACCAAATGCGGTGAGATTAAAAATATTGGACTGATAACCTTTTCGGGGTGTAGTCACGCTTACAGCGTGATAAACTCCGTCCGGTTATCGTGTCACGCCTAAGGCGTGAAGGTCGCAGACACATATAAAAGATATGTGAAACTTTTATTGAATAAATTATTATACACCACTCGGGGTGTAGTCACGCTTACAGCGTGATAAACTCCGTCCGGTTATCGTGTCACGCCTAAGGCGTGAAGGTCGCAGACACATATAAAAGATATGTGAAACTTTTATTGAATAAATTATTATACACCACTCGGGGTGTAGTCACGCTTACAGCGTGATAAACTCCGTCCGGTTATCGTGTCACG
>CAZHYX010000387.1:0-2728 GCA_964536675.1 uncultured Flavobacteriaceae bacterium | reverse complement strand
ATGAATATAAAGTTTCACCGTTATCATTGATCATTTCCAAATCTGAGTGAACAAGTATAGGTTTACCTGGATACTCTTCTTCAAGCCTTTTCATTTCTTTCATACAAATAGAAATTTTATCTTTATGCCATATATCATCTTGGTCGCAAAGCGCTATATATTTGCCTCCTACTTGTTCTATTCCTTGCATGAAATTCTTCATAAACCCTAAGTTTATTGGATTTTTACAGACGCTTATGTGCTTATATTTTGTTTGATAGTGTTCTAGAATTTTGAGTGTTTTGTCAGTTGATCCATCATCAAATACAAAAATATTTATTGCTGGATACGATTGCTTAACAAGCGAATCTAGCTGTTCAGCTAAGTATTTCTCACCTTGATAAGTGGCAAGAACGATGGAAACAGTTTTGTTATTCATTTGTAACTTTAGTGGTATCGACCCATATTATTCTGTTTGTAATCACGAAATCCCTTCCAGATATAGATGATGTATTGCCATGGTTTTTTACTATTAACAATTTGTTTTAATGCGAAAAAGTAAATATATTTTTGTCTATTACGGATTATATGAGGATGACTTTTACCATATATACGTTTGATGTAAAGATGATTTCTTACCATGTAATAAAGCCGAATTACTGGGTAGGCTCGACACTCAAAACCGAAAAAATTGGTAGTCAATGTTCCAAGGTGATGCTTTAGGTATGCGCAGTTAGTTTCTAAAACTGTACCACCCGATAATGTTAGCCGATAACAAAACTCATGATCGACTTCATCTATAAACAATTCTTCATCAAAGCCTTTTATTGTTAGAGCTTGTTGTGTATTTACGATGCTTCCAGATGTCATTACAATATCAACAGAGTAATAAGGACGGCAATTGTTTTCAAAATAAAAACTTTTGTTATGCTGTAATGAAAAAATAGAAAGTTCATTCTCTTGCAACGCAATTTCAAACGCTGTCAAATAATTGGATAACTGCACTTTAAAAAAGGATGAATCTTGATCCATTGTCATCAGCCATTCAATCCCATCTTTTTTCGCCTGCTTTAAGGCTATATTTAGACCTTTTGCTATTCCTATATTTTCTCCACTATATAAAATTGTAGTTGTTTTACTTTTGAAGTATTTTGCAATATCTAAACTATCACCACTATCACCACTATTGTCAATAACATACAGATATTTGACATGATCTACATATGTGCCAATATTAGCGGCAACTTGTTTATCTGGGTTAAATAAAATAACAACAGCAGCGATCGAGTCTATATCATAATGTACAGGTGCATTCATATCAGATAAGACCCGAAAACCATCTGTGTTTTTTTAATGAAAAATCTTGTTTTTTAAGTGTTAAATTGGAATTGTAATAAGGGTCGCTTCCGAGCTTCTCCCCCCATTTTTCCTTCATGAATTTTCTCTCTTGCGCAAACCGCTTAGCATTCTTTTTTACATCATCTCTGCCACGACTTATCGACTCATGATGATATAGCTCCGCATAAGGTGTCCATAAATTCCTATAGCCTTTGTTAATCACTTTAAGACAAAGGTCGACATCATTATAAGCAACGGTTAGATGCTCTTCATCAAACCCTTCAACTTCATTAAAGACTTGTTTACGAATCAGCAGACATGCCGCCGTTACAGCAGAAATATTTTGTACAGAAATTAGACGCGAAAAATACCCTGTATCATTCCCAGCAAGGTGCTTATGTGAATGTCCTGCAATACCACCAATTCCTAATATAACACCTCCATGCTGAATACTACCATCAGAATAATAGAGCTTAGCGCCAACACAGCCAATTTCATCTCTTAACGCATGAGAGACCATTTCAGTGAGCCAGCCAGAGTTTATCACTTCTATATCATTGTTAATAAACCCAATAATACTCCCTTTAGCTTGTGTTACAGCGTAATTATTGATTGCTGAGAAATTAAATGGTTTGTGATAACTAATAACTCGAACCTGAGGATGTTTTGATACTCGATTGAGGTAAGCTTTAGTTTCCTCCTGCTGACTTTGATTATCTATAATTAGTATTTCAAAGTTTCTATATTTAGTTTTTTCAATAATACTCTTGATACAGGATTGAAGAATCCTCTTTTGATCTCGTGTGGGTATTAATAAGCTAACTAATGGTGATGGTTCTTTAATATCATAATGGAGAGAAAGTATATTCTTATTATTTGTCACTCTGATTCTTTCGATACTATACCTTACAGGGGTTCGATCACTACCTTTGCAATACTGTTTAAATAAGTCCAGATCGTGATAAACTCTATTTGATTTGTTTTTTGTCCCATGGAAGAGGACTTTAGGTATATGCTTTATTGAATTACATTTAGAGCTTTTAATCATTAGCAGCAAACATTCATATATACAGTTATGATTAATAGTCATATCTATATTGGCTATTTTTTTACTCAATACAGACTTTCTAAAAATAACACTATTTCCAATATAGTTATTTGACTGAAAAAGATCGGGATTCCAATCACTTTTAAAGTGTGGGGAAAAATGCTCATTATTAGTAGTTATATCATCGTCACTGTATATGATATTGGGTAGATCATGTTTGTTAATTTCTTCAGAGAATTCTCTTAACGCATTGACGTTCAAATAGTCGTGATCATATACAATTATGGTATATTCCCCCCCACAGACCTGCAACACTTGCGACAATTTATTTTCTGATTTATTCTTTTCGAAGACTAACCTAAT
>CAZHYX010000386.1:0-2735 GCA_964536675.1 uncultured Flavobacteriaceae bacterium | reverse complement strand
CGCCACATATTGGTGCAGCAACAAGTGAGGCTCAACATAGAATAGGAAGTGAACTAGCTGATCAAATTATTAAAATACTTGGACAGAATTGAGAAATTAGTGTTGAGAATTGAGTAACTTTTTTTGCTCAGATTAATTAATCTCAATCTAACTACTCAATACTAATTACTCAATACTAAATCCATGGCCATAGTAAAACCTTTTTGCGCTGTACGAGCTTCACGAGATAAAGTTGCATTAGTTTCTTCGCGTTCTTATGAAGCCTACTCTCCTGCTGAATTAGGAGCGCAACTAGATTTTAATCCATTTTCATTTTTACATATTATTAGTCCTAGTTATAAAAATCACGAAGAAATTTCAAGTGAACAACGTTTTCAATTAATTCATGATAAGTATATAGAATTCAAAGAGTTAAATCATTTTTCAAAAGATATTACTCCTTCATTTTATATCTATAAAAAGACAACTAAAAACTTTACATGTTGCGGTATTATTGCTGCTACTAGCACACAAGATTATGCAAATAACAGCATCAAAAAACATGAAGAAACCTTGCATAAAAGAGAAGTCTTATTTGAAAAGTACTTAAAAACTACCGGTTTTAATGCAGAACCCGTACTACTTACTTATCCTGATAATTTAAAAATTGAATCTGTTCTAGAAAAATATCAAAAAACAAGAGCAGAATATGAATTCACTACAGAAAATTATAAAACACATTATTTATGGAAAGTTAATAACTTAGATGATATTTCGATTATCCAAAATGAATTTGACAAAATGAAAGCTATTTATATTGCGGATGGACATCATAGAACAGCCTCATCATATCTACTAGCCGAAGATTTGAAAAGAGAAAACCAGAATCACAATGGTAATGAAGATTATAACTTTTTTATGAGCTATTTAATTCCGGAATCTGATTTACAAATATCTGAGTATAACAGATTGGTAAAAGATTTAAACGAGCTAACAAAAGAACAACTGTTGGAAAAATTATCTGTTTTGTATAGAATTGATAATAGAGGAGCTCAATTGTATAAACCATCTAAAAAACACCATTTTAGTATGTATTTAGAAGGCGAATTTTATTCATTATACCTTAAAAAGGAGGAATTTGAAATTGACAATCCTTTAAGTGATCTAGATCCTCAATTATTATATAAAACAATATTAAAACCAATTTTTGGAATTAACGATCTACGCAATGACAAGCGATTGAGCTATTCACATAGTGAACAAGGTGAGATCAATCTCAAAAATAGTGTAGATTCTGGTAAATTTGCTGTTGCTTTTGGTTTAGTGCCTGTTTCTGTTGAACAACTAAAAGCTGTAGCTGATGCCGGATTAAAAATGCCACCAAAAAGCACGTATATTTTACCAAAGTTAAGAAGTGGATTAACCATTTATGAATTCTAAACTTACGTCATTACGAGGAGTCCAGATAGTTATCGGGACGACAAAGTAATCTCATGAAAATAATGAACATAGCCAACAACCTTAATCATATCAAAAAACAACTTCCTGAACATGTAACCTTAGTGGCTGTTTCTAAAACAAAACCTGTAGAAGTAATTTTAGAGGCATATAACGCGGGGCAAACCATTTTTGGAGAGAATAAAATTCAGGAAATGGTTGATAAATATAATGAGTTACCTAAAGATATTAAATGGCATATGATTGGTCATTTACAACGAAATAAGGTGAAATATATGGCTCATTTTGTCGATTTAATCCATGGAGTTGATAGTTTTAGAACTTTAAAAGAAATTAACAAACAAGCTAAAAAACATGAGAGAATCATCAATTGTTTATTACAAGCTAAAATAGCTGAAGAAGATACTAAATTCGGACTTTCATTTACTGATATTGAAAATATATTGAATTCTGACGAATTAAAAGAATTAGAAAATATAAACATTATTGGTTTAATGGGTATGGCAAGCTTTACTGATGATACAGACCAAGTGAAAGATGAATTTGATAAGCTAAATATTTTCTTTAAAAGACTCATGACTCAAGATTCAAGACTTAAGACTTTGTCAATTGGAATGAGTGGAGATTATCCATTTGCTATTGAATGTGGGAGTACTATGGTACGTATTGGAAGTGCTATTTTTGGCTCACGTTAATTATAAATATGGCATCATTATTCGGACATGCACTTACATCAATTGCAATAGGTAGTAGTTTTTCTAAAACTATACAAAATTGGAAATTCTGGGTTCTTGGTATATTTTGCGCCATATTACCTGATGCTGATGTGATTAGCTTTAAATTAGGAATACCATATGAAGCTTTTTGGGGTCATCGCGGGTTTACACATTCTTTTATCTTTGCCCTCATTATAGGTATATTAATTACTATAATTTTTTATAGGAAAGATATTATAAGCTTAAAAGGAATAGGATATATTTCATTTTTTACACTTTCTACAGCTTCACATAGTATATTAGATGCAATGACAAATGGTGGTTTGGGTGTTGCTTTCTTCTCTCCTTTTGACACTACTCGTTATTTTTTCCCTTGGAGACCAATAAAAGTTTCTCCTATAGGTATTGCTAACTTTTTTAGCGAATGGGGTAAAAAAGTACTTTTAAGTGAGTTGATTTGGATTGGTATTCCGAGCTTATTGTATATTCTTTTTATTAAATTTGTAAAGAAACTAAATAATAATTCTTGAAACGAGCATGTTAGAATTTTTCACACCCAAGGGAATGATTAATAGCGAACCA